>NZ_JAWPBF010000004.1:0-182580 GCF_033341895.1 Citrobacter sp. HN-141
AATCGGTGGAGCTGCATGACAAAGTCATCGGGCATTATCTGAACATAAAACACTATCAATAAGTTGGAGTCATTACCTTCAACACGCGCAAATAAGCTCGATGGTGTGGAGCAGGCGTTCGTGGCAATGGCGACAGAAATGAACAAGGGTGTGTTGAAGAATCTTGGCTTGCTTACGCCTGAGCTGGAAGACGCGAAGAGTGGCGATCTGATGATTGTCATTAAAGGCGCGAGTGAAGCGGCGAACGAGCAGACGCTGGTAGCGATTGAAGATCTGTTCACGCATAAAGAGCAGGGCGGCCAGCATGAAGCGCGCTACGCCACGCTCGCCAGTGCTAAAAAGCACGTACCTGACAGTAACCTGGCGGTTATCTCGGTTAACGGTCTGTTTGCCGCACGTGAGGCACGTCAGGCACTGCAAAATAACCTCAATGTGATGCTGTTCTCGGACAACGTTTCTCTTGAGGACGAACTGGCGCTTAAGCAGCTGGCACACGAAAAAGGACTGTTGATGATGGGGCCAGACTGCGGGACCGCCATTATTAACGGCGCGGCGCTGTGTTTTGGTAATGCAGTACGTCGCGGCAACATTGGTATTGTGGGGGCATCCGGTACTGGTAGCCAGGAACTGAGCGTGCGTATTCATGAGTTTGGCGGCGGTGTTTCCCAACTGATCGGCACGGGTGGACGCGATCTAAGCGAGAAAATTGGTGGTCTGATGATGCTTGACGCGATTGGCATGTTGGAAGCCGATCCGCAAACCGAAATCATTGCACTGATCTCCAAACCGCCTGCGCCTGCGGTGGCCCGTAAGGTACTGGAACGCGCACGCGCCTGCCGCAAACCGGTCGTGGTCTGTTTCCTCGGACGTGATGCCGCTCCTGCGGATGAAGCGGGGCTGCAGTTCGCACGTGGCACAAAAGAAGCTGCGCTGAAAGCGGTACTGCTGACGGGTGTGAAAAAAGAGAGTCTGGACCTGCATCCGCTGAACTGGCCGCTGATTGAAGAGGTTCGCGCCCGTCTGACGCCACAGCAAAAGTACATTCGTGGGCTGTTCTGCGGCGGCACGCTGTGCGGTGAAGCGATGTTTGCCGCAATGGAAAAACATGCCGAAGTGTACAGCAACATTCATCCGGACCCGGCATTCCGTCTACAGGATCTCAACCGCAGTATTGCACATACCTTCCTCGATTTCGGTGATGACGATTTTACCAACGGCAAACCGCACCCGATGATCGATCCGACCAACCGCATTAGTCGTCTGTTGCAGGAAGCGCGCGATCCTGAAGTGGGCGTGATCGTGATGGATTTCGTCCTCGGCTTTGGATCGCATGAAGATCCGGTTGGCGTGATGCTTGAGGCGATCGTTGAAGCCAAAGCGATCGCTGCTGCAGAGGGGCGTCCGCTTGAAATTCTTGGCTATGTGCTGGGAACCGATCAGGATACGCCGTCACTGGAAAAACAGTGCCAGATGCTGACCGATGCCGGGGTTATCTGGGCGAGCAGTAGCACCAACACCGGATTGCTGGCGCGTGAATTTATCTGTAAAGGGGAGGAAGCCTGATGAGCCAGACACTGTTTAACCAGCCGCTGAACGTGATTAACGTCGGCATCGCGATGTTCAGCGATGACCTGAAAAAGCAGAACGTACCTGTGACCCAACTCGACTGGACTCCGCCAGGGCAGGGCAACATGCAGGTGGTCGCGGCGCTGGATCAGATTGCCGATTCTCCGCTGGCAGACAAAATTACTGCCGCTAATCAGCTGGCGCTGGAACGCATTATCCAGTCACATCCGGTGCTGGTGGGGTATGACCAGGCCATTAACGTGGTGCCGGGTATGACCCGTAACACCATCCTGCACGCCGGGCCGCCAATCCGTTGGGAAAAAATGTGCGGTGCGATGAAAGGGGCGGTCACCGGGGCGCTGGTATTTGAAGGGCTGGCAAAAGATCTGGATGCAGCCGCAGAACTGGCGGCTTCTGGCGAAATTATCTTCTCCCCATGCCACGAACATGACTGTGTGGGATCGATGGCGGGCGTCACCTCTGCCTCAATGTTCATGCACATCGTTGAGAACAAAACCTACGGCAACCGCGCATATACCAATATGAGCGAGCAGATGGCGAAGATCCTGCGTATGGGGGCGAACGATCAGAGCGTTATCGATCGTCTGAACTGGATGCGCGATGTGATGGGCCCAATGCTGCGTGATGCCATGAAGCTGGCGGGTGAAATCGATCTGCGTCTGATGTTGGCGCAGGCGCTGCACATGGGGGATGAATGCCATAACCGCAACAATGCCGGGACTGCGCTACTGATTCAGGCGCTGACGCCGTGGATCATTCAGACCGGTTATCCGGTTGAGCAACAGCGGGAAGTGTTTGAGTTTGTCCTCAGCAGTGATTACTTCTCCGGCCCGACCTGGATGGCGATGTGTAAAGCGGCGATGGACGCTGCACACGGTATCGAGTACAGCACCGTAGTGACGACGATGGCGCGTAACGGTGTTGAATTCGGTCTGCGCATCAGTGGTTTACCGGGTCAATGGTTTACCGGTCCGGCGCAGCAGGTGATTGGCCCGATGTTTGCGGGCTATAAGCCGGAAGACTCCGGACGCGATATCGGCGATAGCGCGATTACCGAAACCTACGGTATTGGCGGTTTCGCGATGGCGACGGCACCGGCCATTGTGGCGCTGGTGGGCGGTACGGTTGAAGAAGCCGTCGACTTCTCTCGCCAGATGCGTGAAATCACGTTGGGCGAAAACCCGAACGTCACCATTCCGTTGCTCGGTTTTATGGGTGTACCAACGGCTATCGATATTACGCGCGTGGGCAGCACCGGCATTCTGCCGGTGATCAATACCGCGATTGCGCATAAAGATGCAGGGATCGGCATGATCGGCGCCGGAATTGTACACCCGCCGTTCGCCTGTTTTGAAAAGGCGATCCTCAACTGGCGTGACCGCTACTGCTCATAACAATAACCGGGGCTAACGCCGTTAGCCCCACGGTAGCGAAGCGAAAAACGTTGCTTACCTGCAGGGCTGGGCGATCTCCGCGATCGCAAACGATGCTTAACCTGTTAAGGATATTCCATGAACAGCATAAAACTAGAGTGGAAACGTGGTGACTGGGCGGCTTACTTCGGGCTGATGACCAACAACCTGACTAACCTGCTGACAATGATGGGGCTGCTCATTTTTGTTGTCGGCATCCCGACTGAAATAGTTTATGGCCGCATTGCGCCAGCCTTTGGTCTGGCGGTGCTGGTGGCCAGTATCTGTTACGCCTGGTTTGGTTTGCAGATGGCAAAACACACCGGCCGTAATGATGTGACGGCGCTGCCGTCCGGACCCAGCGCACCGTCAATCTTTACCGTGACGTTCCTGGTGCTGATGCCGGTTTATCAGCAAACCAAAGATGCGAACTTCGCCATCCAGATAGCACTGGTATGGTGCTTTGTGGAAGCGTTGATCCTGGTGGGCGGCTCCTTCCTGGGCGAGACCATCCGCAAGATGATCCCGCGTACGGTACTGCTCTCCTGTTTATCCGGTCTGGGTCTGCTGTTGTTGGCGATGAACCCCATGCTGCAGGCGTTTGAAGCGCCGACCGTTTCTTTCATCGTCCTGTTGCTGATTTTCATCAACTGGTTCGGTAAGAAACCGATTTTTGCCCGCATTCCGACCGGTTTGCTGCTGCTGATTGCCGGTACGGCCCTGGCATGGATCTCTGGTTTGCAAAGCCCGGAAGCGATTAAAGCCTCGATGTCGTCTTTTGGCTTTAACCCGCCAGAAATCCATGTCGACAGCTTCCTGCAAGGATTACCGCATGCGTTGCCGTATCTGGCTTCTGCAGTTCCGCTGGGCCTGGCGAACTATATTTTTGACCTCGAGAACATTGAAAGTGCGCACGCCGCGGGCGATGAGTACAACACCCGTAAAGTTATGATGGCGAACGGTTTTGCCTCCATGCTTGGCTGCATGTTGGGTAACCCGTTCCCGGTGACTGTGTATGTCGGACATGCGGGCTGGAAAGCAATGGGCGCCAGCATCGGTTATACCCTGGCATCTGGTATCACCATGTTCCTGGTACCGCTGTTTGGGCTGGGCGCGTTTATGCTCGCCATTATTCCGATGACTGCGATAGTGCCGATTCTGGTGTTTATCGGCGTAGTGACCGCCAACCAGGTGGTGCGAGAAACGCCCAAAGTCGAGGTTCCCGTCATTTTCATCTGTCTGTTCCCGTGGATCGCCAACTGGGCATTGACCATCGTCAACAGCGTGATGGGCGCTGCCGGAACCTCTGCGGGGAAACTGGGCAGTGACCTGCTGCACAGTAAAGGCGTGTACTACGACGGGCTGGTGCATCTGGGAAGCGGCGCGCCGCTGGCCAGTATGCTGTGGGGCTGTGTCGCTATCTTCGCCATCATGAACAAGCCGTTACGTGGGGCGATTGCCGCTGCCTTCGGTGCACTGTTGTCGTTGTTTGGTGTAATTCACTCCCCGGCAGTGGGTTTTGCCGAAGGCAGCTCGATGATGTTTGTTGTGGCCTACCTGATGATGAGCGGCATGTTCGTCGTCAAACATATTCTCGACAGTCGTGAAGCGGCTACTGCGCCTGAGCAGGAACCGACGAAAACAACCTGAATCGCCTGCAAGCGGAAGAAAATACGATGAAAGAACTTGTGGTCGTTGCCATTGGCGGCAACAGCATTATCAAAGATAACGCCAGCCAGTCGATTGAGCACCAGGCTGAAGCGGTAAAAGCGGTGGCGGACACGGTGCTGGAGATGTTGGCATCGGACTACAACATTGTGCTGACACACGGTAACGGACCGCAGGTGGGGCTGGATCTACGGCGGGCTGAAATCGCGCACGAACGCGAAGGTTTGCCGCTGACTCCGCTGGCAAACTGCGTCGCTGATACTCAGGGCGGTATTGGCTACCTGATCCAACAGGCGCTGAATAACCGTCTGGCGCGACGCGGTGAGCAGAAAGCGGTGACGGTAGTCACGCAGGTAGAGGTCGATAAGAACGATCCCGGGTTTGCGAATCCAACCAAGCCTATCGGCGCATTCTTTAGTGAAGCTCAGCGTGACGAGCTGCAGCGGATTAATCCAGGCTGGCGTTTTGTAGAGGATTCCGGGCGCGGTTACCGGCGGGTTGTGGCTTCCCCTGAACCCAAACGTATTGTTGAAGCAGAGGCTATCAAAACGCTGACTCAGCAAGGTTTTGTGGTGATTGGCGCAGGCGGCGGCGGGATCCCGGTGGTGCGTAGCGAGCACGGGGATTATCACAGCGTGGACGCAGTGATTGATAAAGATCTATCTACTGCGCTGCTGGCGCAGGAGATCCGCGCCGACATTCTGGTTATCACCACTGGTGTAGAGAAAGTGTGTATTCACTTCGGCAAGCCCAACCAGCAGGCGCTGGATACGGTGGATATTGCGACAATGACCCGCTACATGCAGGAAGGTCACTTCCCGCCAGGCAGCATGTTGCCCAAAATTATCGCCAGCCTGACGTTCCTGATTCGTGGCGGTAAGCGGGTGATCATCACCACGCCGGAATGCCTGCCTGCCGCACTGCGCGGTGAAACGGGTACCCATATTGTCCATTCCTGAGAGGAGATGCGAATGAAGGAAAGTAACAGCCGCCGCGAATTTTTAAGTCAGAGCGGAAAAATGGTCACTGCTGCTGCGCTGTTTGGCGCAGTGGCGCCAGTCGCGTATGCTGCTAATCCTGTCGGGACAGCCTGCGGGGCGAAGAACACCATGACGATTAACGATAAACACTACTACCTCGATAACGTTCTGCTGGAAGCGGGATTTGATTACGAAAATGCCGCGGTGGTACATACCCGTACTGCACTGCAAACCGTTGAAATTCAGGATGGGAAGATTGTTGCGCTACGCGAGAATAAGCAGCATCCGGATGCGGCGCTGCCGCATTACGATGCGGGCGGAAAGCTCATGCTACCCGCGATGCGCGATATGCACATTCATCTGGATAAAACCTTTTACGGTGGCCCGTGGCGCTCATTGAACCGTCCGGCGGGCACCACTATTCAGGATATGATCCGCCTGGAACAAAAGCTGCTGCCTGAACTCCAGCCTTATATTCAGGAGCGGGCGGAAAAGCTTATCGATCTGCTGCAATCAAAAGGCACCTCGATCGCCCGCAGCCACTGCAATATTGAGCCAGTTTCCGGGTTGAAAAATCTGGAGAACCTGCAGGCGGTGCTGGCGCGTCGTCAGCCCGGTTTCGCTTGTGAAATCGTGGCGTTTCCCCAGCATGGTCTGCTGTTATCAAAATCTGAACCGCTGATGCGTGAAGCGATGCAGGCGGGAGCGCATTACGTCGGCGGTCTGGACCCGACCAGCGTCGATGGGGCCATGGAAAAATCCCTCGACACCATGTTCCAGATTGCGCTCGATTACAATAAAGGTGTGGATATCCATTTGCATGAAACCAGCCCGGCAGGTGTGGCGGCGGTAAATTACATGGTGGAAACGGTGGAGAAAACGCCACAGCTGAAGGGCAAACTGACCATCAGCCATGCTTTCGCATTGGCAACGCTGAACGAACAGCAGGTTGATGCGTTGGCAAACCGTATGGCGGCGCAGCAGATTACCATTGCCTCGACGGTACCTATCGGCACCTTGCACATGCCGCTGAAACAGCTGCGTGATAAAGGCGTGGAGGTGATTACCGGCACCGACAGCGTGATTGACCACTGGTCGCCGTATGGGCTGGGGGATATGCTGGAGAAAGCCAATCTGTATGCTCAGCTGTATATTCGCCCGAACGAACTCAACCTGTCGCGGGCGCTGTTCATCGCCACCGGCGATGTGCTGCCGCTGAACGATAAAGGCGAACGTGTGTGGCCGAAAGCACAGGATGATGCAAGTTTTGTGCTGGTCGATGCGTCCTGCTCTGCGGAAGCGGTCGCGAGGATTTCCCCTCGCACCGCGACCTTCCACAAAGGGCAATTAGTGTGGGGAAGCGTCGCCAGCTAGTCCTGCTACACGCGCAGCGGCACAGGTTGCTGCGCGTTTCCCTCTGTTGGCTGTTAACCGACGATCCCCAGATAGCCGTGAATCCCCATGTAGAGTCCGACCATGCCGATGAGTGCGCTGGAAAAATAGGGCGCTTTACGCGCCAGTGTGTTAAATCCGCTCCAGCGCTTCGCCGCCTGTTGTACGCTGATAGCCGCGCCAACCCCTACCGTTACCAGCGTTATCGCCAGTCCGAGGCTAAAGCACAGCACCATCGTTGCCCCCAGCGTAAAGGCTTTGAGCTGGATACAAATCAGTAAGACGGTAATAGCCGCAGGGCACGGGATCAGGCCACCGGTCAGACCAAACAGTAAAATTTGCCCGTTGGTTACCTCTTTACCCTGAAAACGGCGCTGGATATCGTTGGCATGTGCGCGTTCGTGCGCGTCCTGATACTCTTTCGAACCCTCGCTCAGCCCTGCCAACGCGGCATGGTTATGATCGTGGTCGTGGTGGTGGTCATGTTCGTGATGGTGATCGTGGTTATGATCGTGATCATGATGATGGTCGTGATGTGTCTGAGTCAGCCAGTTCTGCTCGCCTTGCCAGGTTCGCCAGAACATCCAGAATGCGGTCCCGAGAATAATTATCGCTGAGACAAATTGCAGCCAGGGCTCAACGGCCTGGGCAGTAAACGCTTTGCTGATATACATTCCGCCAAGTGCAATCAACCATACTATGGCCGTATGCGACAGGGTAGCCGCCAGCCCCAGCATCACCGCCTGCTTGATAGTCCCCTTTATGGCAATAATAAACGCCGCCATCATTGTCTTTGAATGACCCGGTTCCAGGCCGTGTAACACCCCCAATAAAATTGCACTGGGAATGAAGAACCAGGCGTTGCCTTGCTGAAGAAGCGTAGAAAATTCACCCATGAGAATGATTCTTAGTTGTCTAATTTTGCCTGATTCTACTCCCCCCCAGTATCAAATACTACCCCCCAGTAGAATGTCGATGGTATTGTCGCTACGGATTTACGTTAATTAAGGTAATGCTATGTCACATACGATCCGCGACAAACAGAAGCTCAAAGCCCGTGCCAGTAAGATTCAGGGCCAGGTAGTGGCGCTGAAAACCATGCTTGATGAACCGCATGAATGCGCGGCTGTGTTGCAGCAGATTGCGGCGATCCGCGGCGCGGTAAACGGATTAATGCGTGAGGTGATTAAAGGTCATCTGACCGAGCATATTGTGCATCAGGGCGATGAAATAAAACGTGAAGAGGATTTGGACGTGGTCCTGAAGGTATTGGATTCTTACATCAAATAAGGCGGAGTGCGGCTCATCCACGTTCAATACCGTCCAGCTAAGCATGTCGGGTGAACATGTGATTCTTGTTCAGGGTTCCGTTCACCTCAGCAGTGTCATTTATCTGAAGCACCGATACCCGTGAACGTGTAAAGGGCGTTTTCCGCCACGCCCTTTACAATCCCGGCTCCCGGCGGGAAAATTGTTGCTGCGCAATACCCTCCGCTTATTCCTCCAGGCTATCGGGCCGGGCGCGAGGTAGCGTCCCTGCAAAGCGCGCCCTGAGCCAGCATCCATGCTGGCTCTCCCGGCCTTACGGAAACACGTCGGCAATTTTCAGCCGGACCAGCCACGCCTGACCATCTGTATTTTTATTTGAATATATCTGAACAGCAAAACAGATTTAACTGAAAATCAGAGAGTTGAAGCGATGGCCCATATCCGGCTGAAAATCGATAAGGCGTTGACGGCTGACCGGGGCTGCCCGCAGGGATGCGGGCAGAGGGGACGGCCTGCAGGGACGCAGGCTCGGCCCCGACCCGACAGGCAGACGGCATAAGACGAATGAATCGCGCAGCGACGATTTTCCGTGCCGGGAGCCAGGGATGCAAGGGAGGCGGCGGTGAGCCTCCCTTGCACGTTCACATGAATCGGTGCTTCAGAGACGCGATGAACATGAGTGAACGGAACCTTTTCTCTGAGATAGCATGTTCATTACTTCCGCCAACACAGGTTGATACTTTCTGAAACTGGGTCGTTAGCTGAACGACATTGCCCCCCGTTCAGGAGAATGAGCCGTTGATAACGTCATTTAGCCAAAAAACATCACCGATACGCACAACAGACCGACAATCAGGGTGATCAGATTACCCACTGAACGGTACGGCTTCAGCGCCGGGATCAGATAGGTCGATAATGTCGGCATGATAAACAAAATCATGGCGATGAGCGGACCACTGATCGCGTAAATCATTGAAATGGCATTAGGGTTAATGCAGCAGATGATAAACGTAATAGCCGAAACCAACATAATGGACAGAGCGCGGTTAAAGGCCCGGCTTTTCTTCACGCCTACCTGATGCAGCGACGTTTTTACGACTTCTGTCGCCCCTTCAATCACGCCAAAGTAGGTGCCGAGGAACGATTTTGACATCGCCACCACGGCAACGATAATCCCGGAAATCGACAACCACGCCGGAGCGTTGGGCATCATCGACAGCGCCGACAGGATGGTTACACCTTCATGTTTGGCATCTTCAATGTAGTTTGCCGGAATAGAAAGCAGACAGCTAAAGACGAAAAACAGCACGCTCAGGCAGATGATGACGTAGGCGACCTTCATGATTTTTTTGCATTTACCCATGGCCTGCTCGCCGTATTTCTCGCGTCTGTCGATGGCAAACGTGGAGATAATGGGCGTATGGCTAAAAGCGAAAACCATCACGGGGATAGAGATCCATACCTGATGCAGCGTGTGCTGATCGAAAGACATCTGGCCGGTGAGTAGCGTCGGCTGCCAGCTTCCGGTCAGGTACAGCGAGAGAAACAAAAAGTATGCGATCAGTGGGAATACCAGAAAGCCCATCACCCGGATGGTAGCCTGGCGACCCATCAGGAAAATTAAATTCAGCACCAGCACCACGCCGAGACTGACCAGCATACGTACGCGAAGATCGATCGTGATATGTTTTGCCAACTGTTCGGTGAGTGAGTTGGTGATCGCGACAGCGTAGATCAGTACCACCACAAAGAAGGCGATAAAATAAAGCGTCGTGATCAGGCTGCCTATCTTCTTGCCATAGTAGTGGGTGACTGCACCGGTGATCCCTTCACCAGCCGACGTTTTTGATGACAGGATAAACTGGCATAGCGCCTTGTGCGGCCAGTAGGTTAAAGGCCAAGCGACGAGTGCGGTGATAAAAAGTACCACCGCGCCTGCAGAACCCAGCTGTATGGGGAGGAAGAGGGTTCCTGCGCCGACGGCAGTCCCATATAGTGCGAAGCTCCAGAGAGTCTCTTCTTTTGACCAAAATTTCGACATTATTTGAACGTATCAACTATAAAATAAACAAAAAGAAGCGCAATTTACCACAAATGAGAGGGGCTGGGGGAGGTGTGAACAAGTGGGCTGGTGAATGGATGAATAGCCGGAATTGAGAAAATTCCGACTATTCTTTGAATTATCAGGCAGTAACGCGCTGCTGACGACGCTTCATTACGCGCTCGCGCAATGTGTCATAAGCCCAGTTATAGAACATGGTGTATGGCAGGAAGAACAGGAAGAAACCTATTTCCAGCGTGAATGCCTGAAGCAGGCTAACGTTTAGCACATACGCCACGATGCTCACCCCGATGACGATAAAACCACTCTCGAAACCTAAGGCGTGAAATGCCCGCACTTTCGCCGTCCGTTTTACCAGGTGTGATGGCCACAGCCGGTCAAACAGGGCGTTATAAATGATATTCCAGATCATTGCTGTCGTTGCCAGCAGAATGGTCAACCCGCCCATTTCCAGTACCGAGCGCTGCATCAACCATGCGGTGGTTGGTGCGAGAATCGCGGTCGCAATGCCCTCAAAACAGACAGCATGAAAAATGCGCTCCACTAACGAGCGACGTTGGACAGTATCGTGTTGCATAACCTACAAACCTTCTTTGATGCCCGGATAACGGAATGGTGGCAATTTTATCGTTTTATGTGATATCTAAAAGATAGTATCCATCGATAAAGTAGATAGTTCATGCGTTACTCTCCTGAAGCATTAACGGCATTTGTTGAGACGGTGTCCTGCGGTTCATTTTCTGCGGCGGCCCGGCGGCTACGTAAAAGCCAGTCCACCATCAGCACGGCGATTGCACATCTGGAGGCCGATCTTGGCTTTGCGCTGTTTGACCGTTCGTCACGTCAGCCAACGCTTACCGAGCAAGGCAAGCGGGTGCTTGGTTACGTACAGGCGATTTTGTCAGCCAGCGAGCGCCTGGATGAAGCGGCGATTTCGCTGTCGGGTAATACGGAAGCGCGTCTGACTTTTGTTCTTTCTGACACGCTGCATCCGGATGTACTGGAAGAATTGATGGTGCAGTTTGACCGCAAGTTCCCCCACACTGAATTTGAATGTCTGATTGGTGAAGATGAAGATGTGATTGATTTGCTGCAAAAAGGACGTGCGCAGGTTGGGCTGATCGAAGCGCGAGAAAATTATCCGACAGATATGGGCGTCACGCGTTTGCCGATGCAAACCTGGATGGGACTGTACGTTGCGGCCACGCATCCGCTGGCGACGCAAAAAAGTCTGCAATGGGAGCAGCTCCACACCTGGCGCGAACTGCGTCTGAATACTTATCTGGAAAGTGGGACCAACGTCGCACGTGGCCCTGTCTGGTCTGCTCCCAACTATCTGTTGTTGCTGAGTATGGCGGTACAGGGATTTGGCTGGTGCGCACTACCTTGTGCGCTGGTGGAAGAGTTTGCGGCAGAAAAACCACTGGTTCAGCTGAAGATACCGGGTTGGCCAAAAGCTATCTCAATCGATCTGTTATGGAATAAGAAATCTCCTCCCGGGGTGGCGGGAAGCTGGTTGCGTGACCATTTACAGCAAAGTGGCGTCGCGATGGCGAATAAATGATACCTATTTCCTTTGTGATAAAAATCACCGTTTTTAAACAACCTTGATAACTATCTTTAACAATCATCTACTATTGCGATGTTATTTTGCGCTGAGGTGGTGATGAAAGAGGTTGTGATAGTCGGGGCGTTACGGACACCGATTGGCTGCTTCCAGGGGACGCTGGCGCGCCACTCTGCTGTTGAACTCGGCAGCATGGTGGTCAGGGCGTTACTGGAACGCACTGGCGTGGATGTTCACGCTGTTGATGAAGTGATCCTGGGTCAGGTCCTCACTGCGGGGGCCGGACAGAACCCGGCCCGTCAGTCTGCTATCAATGGTGGATTACCCAACACCGTTTCCGCTATTACCATCAATGATGTGTGTGGTTCAGGTTTGAAAGCGCTGCACCTGGCGACTCAGGCTATCCAGTGTGGTGAAGCTGATATCGTGATAGCAGGCGGGCAAGAGAATATGAGCCGCGCCCCGCATGTCCTCACCGACAGCCGCACCGGGGCACAACTGGGTAATAGTCAACTGGTTGACAGCCTGGTGCACGACGGTCTGTGGGATGCTTTCAACGACTACCATATGGGCGTTACCGCGGAAAACCTGGCGCGGGAATACGGTATCAGCCGCGAATTACAGGACGCCTACGCGCTGCACTCGCAGCACAAAGCGCGGATGGCAATCGACGCTGGACGCTTTAAAGATGAAATCGTGCCCGTGGTGACCCAGCGAAACGGGCAATCCTTTGTGGTGGATACCGATGAGCAACCGCGCACCGATGCCAGCGCCGAAGGGCTGGCGCGTCTGGACCCTACTTTTGACAGGCTTGGGTCGGTAACGGCGGGTAATGCGTCATCGATAAACGATGGTGCTGCCGCCGTGATGATGATGAGCGAGTCCAAAGCGCAGGCGTTGAATTTACCGGTACTGGCCCGTATTCGCGCGTTTGCCAGCGTCGGCGTTGACCCCGCACTCATGGGGATTGCGCCAGTGTACGCGACGCGTCGCTGCCTTGAGCGCGTCGGCTGGCAACTGGCGGATGTCGATTTGATTGAAGCCAATGAAGCATTCGCCGCGCAGGCATTATCCGTTGGGAAAATGCTGGAATGGGACGAGCGGCGGGTGAATGTGAACGGTGGGGCCATTGCGCTCGGCCACCCAATTGGTGCCTCTGGTTGCCGTATTCTGGTGTCGTTGGTCCACGAGATGGTTAAACGCCGGGCGCATAAAGGGCTGGCAACGTTATGTATTGGTGGTGGCCAGGGCGTCGCACTGGCCATCGAACGTGATTAAGTCTTTAAAATCCCCCGTCAGATACACCACCACCGCGCAGTCCCGCTTCATGTAAAAAAGCCCTCCACAAGGAGGGCAAGGCCAGTTACAGAAACATCCACTCTAAAACAACGCTAACTTATCAAAACATCGTTTCATTTCGTGTGATTCACAACGCACTTTGTAAGAAAAGGTGTGTGAATTCCTCTTCAGCAGGGCTGTTTTTTCACCGCGCTACTTTTACCTCTTATTAGCTATGCTCTACTGATTTTTCATAATTATCTGTTTTATATGTAGTTTATTTATTGTCTTTGGTGCGGGTTTGGTCGTTTATCCAGGCTAGCGTGATCGCAATTACACTTTTGATAATAAGATGCGGAAAAAGTGAAACATCGTTTTAGTTATAATTGAAAACCCGTTCGGGGAGGGATATCATGAACGCATTAGGTAAAACGGAACGGCGTTTTGCTATCGCTCAAGAATTCACGGTCAATTTATCACTGGAGGTAAATGTGGACGTAAGACAAAGCATCCATAGTGCGCATGCTAAAACCCTGGATACCCAGGCGCTGCGTAATGAGTTTTTGGTAGAAGAAGTGTTTGTTGCTGACGAATACACCATGGTCTACAGCCACATTGACCGCATTATTGTTGGCGGCATTATGCCAGTGGGCAAAACCGTATCCGTGGGTGGCGAAGTGGGTAAGCAATTGGGCGTAACCTACTTCCTGGAGCGTCGTGAGTTAGGCGTGATCAACATCGGTGGACCGGGCACGATTACCGTTGACGGCCAGTGCTATGAAATTGGTCATCGCGATGCGCTGTATGTCGGTAAAGGGGCAAAAGAAGTTGTTTTTGCCAGCATTGACCCTGCAAAACCCGCCAAGTTCTATTATAACTGCGCGCCGGCACACATGACTTATCCAACCAAAAAAGTGACCCCAGCCGACGTTGCACCAGTGACGTTGGGTGATGATCTCACGAGTAACCGCCGTACCATCAACAAGTATTTTGTGCCGGACGTACTGGAAACCTGCCAGCTGAGCATGGGCCTGACCGAACTGGCGCCTGGCAACCTGTGGAACACCATGCCGTGCCATACCCATGAACGCCGTATGGAAGTCTATTTCTACTTCAATATGGAAGAAGACACCTGTGTCTTCCACATGATGGGGCAGCCTCAGGAAACGCGTCATATCGTGATGCACAATGAGCAGGCGGTCATTTCCCCTAGCTGGTCTATCCATTCTGGCGTGGGTACGAAAGCCTATACCTTCATCTGGGGTATGGTTGGCGAAAATCAGGTCTTTGATGATATGGACCACGTTGCAGTCAAAGATCTGCGCTAGTAGCGGGCGACAGCCGTGCCTGCTGCGGCGGGCATTATAAAAAATTAAGGATTTACAATGATTTTGAATGCATTCTCTCTTGAAGGTAAAGTCGCCGTTGTGACGGGTTGTGACACAGGTTTGGGGCAGGGTATGGCGCTGGGTCTGGCTGAAGCGGGCTGCGATATCGTCGGTATCAACATTGTTGAGCCGACTGAAACCATCGAACGCGTGACCGCACTGGGCCGTCGTTTTTTAAGCCTGACCGCCGATCTGCGTCAAATCGACGGTATTCCGGCGCTGCTGGAGCGCGCAGTGGCAGAATTCGGCCATATCGATATTCTGGTCAACAACGCGGGTCTTATCCGTCGTGACGATGCGATCGATTTCAGCGAAAAAGACTGGGACGACGTGATGAACCTGAACATTAAGAGCGTGTTCTTCATGTCTCAGGCGGCGGCGAAGCACTTCATTGCCCAGGGTAACGGCGGTAAAATTATTAATATCGCCTCTATGCTCTCCTTCCAGGGCGGCATTCGCGTTCCGTCTTACACCGCATCGAAAAGCGGCGTAATGGGCGTGACGCGTCTGATGGCCAACGAGTGGGCAAAACATAACATCAACGTGAATGCGATCGCACCGGGTTACATGGCGACCAATAACACGCAGCAGCTGCGTGCTGATGAGCAGCGTAGCGCCGAAATTCTCGATCGTATCCCGGCGGGTCGTTGGGGTCTGCCAAGCGATCTGATGGGGCCTGTTGTGTTCCTAGCCTCCAGCGCGTCTGACTACATTAACGGTTATACCGTTGCGGTCGACGGTGGCTGGCTGGCGCGTTAATTTATCGTCCAGCATCAACAAACCCTGCCAATGGCAGGGTTTTTTTTGGTTTTAAGTTATTTTAATCCATATTCTGTTTATAAATTAATCCATACATAATTATATATGTATGGATTGGTAATAATTAATACTCTTTAATATCAGTGTATTAAATTTAATTGAGTAATTAGCGGTAAATTTTAAAATTGGAATATCCATCACATAACGATGTGGTGCAGCAATTTCATCCATGTTTTTGCCGTTTCCCGCCTGACGCTTCCTGCAAGGGATCCCTTACTTTCATCGACATGGCTTACTCTGTATCTGGCAGGAAAAAATGGTCTCAATTAATCATGAAGCTGCTTTAACACCGCGTACGCAGCGCGATACGCGACGTATGAATTTGTTTGTCTCTATTTCTGCGGCTGTCGCAGGGTTGTTATTTGGTCTCGATATCGGCGTAATTGCCGGCGCGTTGCCTTTTATCACCGATCACTTTGTATTGACCAGCCGTCTGCAGGAGTGGGTGGTGAGCAGTATGATGCTGGGTGCGGCAATTGGTGCGCTGTTTAACGGCTGGTTGTCATTCCGACTGGGGCGCAAATACAGCCTGATGGCCGGGGCGATCCTGTTTGTCGTTGGTTCCCTGGGGTCGGCATTGGCTTCCAGCGTGGAAATGCTCATTGTTGCCCGCGTGGTACTGGGCGTTGCCGTAGGTATCGCCTCCTACACTGCGCCACTCTACTTGTCTGAAATGGCCAGTGAGAATGTGCGTGGCAAGATGATCAGTATGTATCAACTGATGGTTACGTTGGGCATTGTGCTGGCCTTTTTATCCGATACCGCGTTTAGCTACAGCGGTAACTGGCGCGCTATGCTGGGCGTATTGGCGCTCCCGGCAGTATTGCTGATTGTTCTGGTCGTTTTCCTGCCTAACAGCCCGCGCTGGCTGGCAGAGAAAGGTCGCCATATTGAAGCAGAAGAAGTATTACGCATGTTGCGTGATACGTCAGAAAAGGCCCGTGATGAGCTGAACGAAATTCGTGAAAGTCTGAAGCTGAAGCAGGGCGGTTGGGCACTGTTTAAAATTAACCGAAACGTACGGCGCGCGGTTTTCCTCGGGATGTTGTTGCAGGCAATGCAGCAGTTTACCGGGATGAACATCATTATGTACTACGCGCCGCGCATTTTTAAAATGGCCGGTTTTACCACCACTGAACAGCAGATGATTGCGACGTTGGTTGTAGGCTTAACCTTTATGTTCGCGACTTTTATTGCTGTTTTTACAGTAGATAAAGCCGGGCGCAAACCGGCGCTGAAAATTGGTTTCAGCGTGATGGCCATTGGGACCCTGGTCCTCGGCTATTGCCTGATGCAGTTTGATAACGGCACCGCATCCAGTGGGCTTTCCTGGCTGTCAGTCGGCATGACCATGATGTGTATCGCCGGTTATGCAATGAGCGCCGCACCGGTGGTGTGGATCCTGTGTTCTGAGATTCAGCCGCTGAAATGTCGCGATTTTGGCATCACCTGTTCCACTACCACGAATTGGGTGTCGAACATGATTATCGGCGCAACCTTCCTGACGTTGCTCGACAGTATTGGCGCCGCGGGTACGTTCTGGCTTTATACCGCACTGAACGTCGTATTTATTGGTATTACCTTCTGGCTTATTCCTGAAACCAAAAATGTTACGCTTGAGCATATCGAACGTAAGCTGATGGCTGGCGAGAAGTTAAGAGATATTGGGGTGTAAGTGAGCAGGAAGCCCGATAGATCAATTGATTATCGGGCTCCCATTGCTACCTATTTCAATGTGGAGCGGCCTGCCTGGCGAGGAGATCCTTAGCAGACAGCCCGGTTATCTTTAGTATAATTTCATGACTAATACCATTCGCTAACATCATCTGGGCAATGCGTAATGCCTCTTGTTGTTTGGCTTCCTGTTGCAATACTTCCGCGATAGTCATCAGACGTTCCTTTTGCTGTGGTACCCGATGGGCAACCTCACGGATAAATTTATCAACGTGAGGCGTATTTCCAAACTGCATCATGTAATTAAATAGCGTTTTGAGCTGGCTGTCATTAGCGTATCCCGTAGCCAGCAACGAGACTAGTTGTTCCACTAATCCCATTAAATCACGCTTGCGGATATGTTTTTGCATCAATTCCAGCAGTGCTATACGGCGATGTTGCATAATTTCGTCATCGGGTATTACTGTGATATCCACCAGCGGAAATGTTGCTGAGTAAAGCTGTCGTGCCAATGCGGGATCGTCAAACTCATCCAGCCAGCAGAGTGAAAAGGGGTAGGGGCTGAGAGCGCCATGATAAAACAGCATCGGTATCACCAAAGGTAATGTTTTATGGCCAGCATCCAAATGGCGTTGCATTGCAGCCATGGCATAGCGCATCAGCCGAAATGCCATGTGAGCGTCTGGCGAACTCTGATGCTCGATAACAACATAGATATACCCATCGCCTTCGTTTGTTTTTAATGACCACAGCACGTCGGAGTAGCTGGCTCGCAGGCTATCCTCAATAAAACTGCCTGATTCCAGTTTTAGCGTTTGCAGATCACATAGCTCCCGCAAGGTTGATGGAAGATAGATATCCAGAAAATCTCTTGCGGTATCGGGATGGTACAAGAACTGTTTGAAGACTGCGTCATGTGGAGTGGCTGTTGTCATTTTTGTCATGGCGATCCGTCACCGTTAATTAAGATAACGTGACTGTAATCGCCCACATGGCGAGGCGCATTGGGTGATTAACGCTTATGCGAACTGGTATCGAAGGAAAATGCCCCACCTTGTAACGCATTCATTTTTAGGGAACTGAGTACGCATTTTAGCGTGTTCTCAAACCGTTCAGTAGCACGGCTTGAGAACAGCGAAATTACGCCTGCAGGAAGTCTTCGCGCACCGGAGTGAAGGTATCGAGCAATGTTCCCGGCTGTAAACAGACGCAGCCGTGCGTGATATTGGGTTGCTTGTACAGGGTGTCTCCTGCACTGACGACATGCTTTTCTTCCCCAATCGTAAATTCAAACTCACCCGATAAAACGTAGGTGAGTTGTTCATGCGGGTGGTTGTGCATCGGGCCAACTGCGCCCTGCTCGAAATTAACTTCCACGGCCATCATTTTGCCATCGTGAGCCAGAATACGCCGGGTAACGCCGTTACCCAGATCTTCAAGCGTGGTTTCTTTATGAAAAATAAACATTCGATACTCCCACAATAAAATGAAACATTATTTCATTAAATTTATATCAGAAAATAAAAAAAGGAAATGCGGGCCGACAGATGTGGAAAGTTGATCACATCTTTGGTTCACTGGGAGGACCACCACGAATAAGGGAAAATGATGAAAACGATCGGTCTGTTAGGCGGAATGAGCTGGGAATCCACTATTCCCTATTATCGTCTGATTAATGAAGGGGTTAAGCAGAATCTGGGCGGTCTGCATTCTGCGAAAATTCTGCTGCACAGCGTCGATTTCCATGAGATTGAAGCCTGCCAGTCGAACGGTGACTGGCAGCGGGCAGGGGAGATCCTGGCGCAGGCTGCGCTGGGGTTACAGCAAGCGGGTGCTGAGGGAATTGTGCTGTGTACCAACACCATGCATAAAGTGGCCGAGGCCATTGAAACGGCCTGCGATGTCCCGTTTTTGCACATTGCCGATGCAACAGGGCGGGCTATACAACAGCAGAAGATGAGTAACGTCGCGCTGTTGGGCACGCGTTACACCATGGAACAGGATTTCTATCGTGGGCGTTTACAGACGGAATTTGGCATTAGCACGCTAATCCCTGACGCTGACGACCGACAGAAAATAAACCAGATTATTTTCGAGGAGCTGTGCCTTGGTGAATTTAGCGAAACGTCCCGCGACTATTACCTGAGCGTGATTGAGCAACTGGCTCGTCAGGGGGCACAAGGGGTGATCTTCGGCTGCACCGAAATTGGCCTGCTGGTTCCCACTGAAATGAGCCCGTTGCCGGTCTTCGATACCGCGGCGATCCATGCGCAGGATGCCGTGACGTTTATGCTTTCACCTGAGACTGCAAAATAGCCTCCAGCGGGTCGGTAATCCGGTGGAGATGGGCCTGTAGATGTGCCGTAAAAGCATCAACCAGCGCGGATGCCGGGCGATGCAGTGGATGAATCAGGCTGACGGTAAAAGGTACTGAAACACTAAAACGCCGGATGGCAATCCCGCTGCCTGCGTAATCCAGAGCGGTCAGCGGGTTTACTACTGAGATCCCCACGCCGGCACGTACCATCGCACAAATTGATGCGGCACTGTGCGTTTCTATGACCATTCGGCGCTTGACCTGATGATCATTAAACAGGGTATCCAGCAACTGGCGATAGCTGTCGGTGCGCGACAGGCTGATATAGTTTTCCCCCTGAAAATCTTGCGGTGTTAATACCGCTTTCCCGGTCAGCGGATGTCCCTGCGGCAGCACGCAAACTTCATCCAGCGACAGTAATTCAGTGCGTTTAGTCCCGGCGGGGGTATGCAGGGTCTCAGTAAACCCGAGATCGTGACGTTGTGCTGATAGCCACTCTTCCAGCAGCGGCGACTCCTGCGGCACAATCTGAATGTTAACCTGCGGGTAGCGGGTGAGGAAGGGTTGCAGCAACGGCGGTAAAAAGGACTGCGAGAACACGGGCAGGCAGACAATCGACAGCTCGCCCTGACGAAACTCGCGCAGGCTTTCGGCGGCGCTCACAATTCTGTCCAGGCCGTACCACGAACGTTGCACCTCTTCAAACAGGCGTAGCCCTTGCACTGTAGGATGCAGCCGGCCTCGCGTACGTTCGAACAGTGTTAACCCCAGAACTTTTTCAAATCTTGCCAGCTCGCGACTGACGGTAGGCTGCGAGGTGTGCAGCATCTGTGCGGCTTCCGTTAGGTTGCCTGCTGTCATAATGGCGTGAAAAATTTCAATGTGGCGCAAGTTAACGGCGGGCATTGGCGATCCTCAAATATACATCCCATATCATTTTTGCATAGACTCGCGATAAAACGATATTTTTTATTCTCTTCGTGCTGTGGCGTAATCATAAAAAAGCCAATACCGGAGCACAGCATGCCACGTCCACTCAACAGCACTGATACTGACCTGACCGCAGATAACCTACTGCGTCTGCCCGCCGAATTCGGCTGTCCGGTATGGGTTTACGATGCGCAGATTATCCGCGCGCAGATAGCCAAACTGAGTCAGTTTGACGTGGTGCGTTTTGCCCAAAAGGCCTGCTCGAATATCCATATTTTGCGTCTGATGCGTGAGCAGGGCGTGAAGGTGGATTCAGTCTCGTTGGGTGAGATTGAACGTGCGCTGGCGGCAGGTTTTGTGCCGGAGAATGATGAAATCGTCTTTACCGCCGATATGATTGACCAGGCGACGCTGGCCCGGGTGCATGAGCTACGTATTCCTGTAAACGCCGGGTCGGTTGATATGCTGGAACAGCTGGGCCAGGTTTCGCTAGGGCATCGTGTATGGCTGCGCGTCAACCCAGGTTTTGGTCACGGGCATAGCCAGAAAACCAATACCGGCGGCGAGAACAGCAAGCACGGTATCTGGTATAGCGACCTTCCGGCGGCGCTGGAAGTTATTCAACGTTACCAGCTGAAACTGGTGGGCATTCACATGCATATCGGCTCCGGTGTGGACTACGGCCATCTGGAGCAAGTGTGTGGCGCGATGGTGCGTCAGGTTGTTGAATTCGGTCAGGATCTGGACGCTATATCTGCGGGCGGAGGGTTGTCGATCCCATATCGCGAAGGAGAAGAGGTGATCAACACCGATCACTACGTTGGTTTATGGAGCGCGGCACGCGATCAAATAGCCAAACATCTGGGGCATCCGGTGAAGCTTGAGATCGAGCCAGGACGCTTTCTGGTGGCGGAAGCGGGTGTGCTGGTGGCGCAAGTGCGCAGTGTGAAAGAGATGGGCAGTCGTCACTTCGTGCTGATCGACGCGGGCTTTAACGATCTGATGCGACCGGCAATGTACGGCAGCTATCACCATATCTCCGCATTGGCCGGGGATGGCCGCTCGCTGGATAATGCGGCGCAGATTGAGACGGTGGTTGCCGGTCCACTGTGCGAATCGGGCGATGTTTTTACCCAACAGGAAGGCGGCAAAGTCGAAACCCGTCTATTACCTGCGGTAGTGCCGGGAGATTACCTGGTATTGCATGATACAGGGGCGTATGGCGCATCGATGTCGTCGAACTACAATAGCCGCCCGCTGCTACCGGAAGTGCTGTTTGATAACGGCGTGGCGCGACTGATTCGTCGTCGCCAGACCATTGAAGAGCTACTGACGCTGGAGCTTATCTGATTGCATGCCGGATGGTGCTACGCTTATCCGGCCTACGAAGTTAACGGTGGGGCCTGCAGGCCGGATAAGGTGAAGCCGGCATCCGGCATCTGATTACTTAAAGTACGGTCCGAGCGTTACGGAGTCACGCAACACCAGGGTACCCGTAAACGGTGGAATGGGTTCTACGTCTTCGTCATTAGCCAGACGAATAGCCTGATCGATTGCGGTGGTTATCATGGTATCAATCGGCAGATAGACGGTGGAGAGTCCTGGCTCCAGCCACTTCGCGCTGGGCGCATCATCAAAACCAAACAACGAAACATCCTCGGGGATCTTTAGTCCAGCCTGATGTAATGCTTTCGATGCACCTAACGCCATGTCATCGTTACAGGCGAACAGTGCGCTGAATTTCACCCCTTCATCCAACAGTTCACGACAGGCTTCATAGCCCCTGGTCATCGTTGAATCGCCGTATTTGACCTTGGTGGGTTCCCAGGGAATACCATTTTTTTCCAGCGCCTTACGATATCCCATCAACCGGGATTTACCGGTTGGCGTATGGCCGGGGACGGTGATGCATGCAATATCACGATGTCCTTGCGAGATGAGGTAATCGACGGCCTGAAACGCCGCGTTTTCCTGTTCAAAGAAAATCGCGCGGTCGCGGGCCTGGCTGACGTCGCGGTTAATGACCAGCAATGGCATATCAATGCGGGTCATCAGCGACAGAATCGCCTTTTCGCTCATGTAGCGGGTGTAGAGAATAATGGCGTCGCACTGTCGGTCGGCCAGCATTTGAACGGCTTCCTGCTCACGCTCTGGTGTGTCATGTCCGTCGGTGACAATCAGCTGTTTGCCGTGAGACTCCGTCTGGCGTGATGCCTGTTGCAGCAAACGACCAAAGTAGAATCCATCAAATGTAGACACCACCAAACCAATGCTGTTGCTGGTGCGGTTTGCCAGTGAACGCGCTAAAAAATTAGGTCGATAATCTAATGCCTGCATGGCGTTGAAGACTTTCTGGCGCGTGCTTTCTTTAACCTGCCCCGTACCATTAAGTACGCGTGAAACGGTCGCTTTCGATACGCCAGCATGTCGTGAAACGTCTAACATCGTTGTCATGACGCAATCCTGATTAATCGTTTGACGAAGAATTTCCCGGCTCAGTCAGCGCCGAAACGGAATGCCGACGTACCAGCGTTGGGTTAAATACGTGAGTGATTTCCGGGACCGGGCGTTTTTCGGCCAGCGCCAGCGCCAGTTCGGCGGCCTGGGTTGCCATCGTCACGATAGGGTAACGTACCGTCGTCAGCCGCGGACGCACGTAGCGTGAAACCAGTACATCATCAAAGCCAATCAGCGAGATTTCGCCTGGTACATCAATGCCATTATCGTTTAACACACCCATAGCGCCCGCCGCCATTGAGTCGTTATAGCAGGCGATAGCCGTGAAGTTTTTGCCGCGACCGAGCAGCTCAGTCATTGCCTGCTCGCCGCCGCTTTCATCGGGCTCGCCAAACGTGACCAGTCGATCGTTTACCGGAATATTGCTTTCCGCCAGCGCGTCGTAATAGCCTTGCAAACGGTCTTCCGCATCTGAAATGCTGTGGTTGGAACACAGATAACCGATGCGCGTATGGCCCTGCTGAATAAGATGACGGGTTGCCAGCCAGGCACCGTAACGGTCGTCCAACGCAACGCAGCGTTGTTCGAATCCCGGTAAGATTCGGTTGATCAGTACCATACCGGGGATCTGTTTCATCAATGATGTCAGCTCGGCATCCGGGATAATTTTAGCGTGGACCACGAGGGCTGCACAGCGGTGGCGAATAAGCTGCTCAATCGCCTGACGTTCCTTTTGCTCGTTATGGTAGCCGTTGCCAATCAGTAAAAAGTTACCGGTGTTATAGGCCACCTGCTCGACAGCTTTAACCATTGCCCCAAAGAACGGATCGGACACATCACCGACTACCAGACCGACGGTTTCAGTCGATTGTTGTGCCAGCGCACGCGCATTGGCGTTGGGGTGGTAGCTGAGTGATTCCATTGCACTCATTACAGCCAGACGCGATGCTTCGCTGGCTTTGGGGGAGTCATTGATCACTCGAGAAACGGTGGCGACTGATACACCAGCTAGTCGGGCTACATCCTTTATGGTCGCCATGATAGTACCTGTTGTGGGTAAACGCTTACATCCCGCCAGTGTTACGGAAAACGGCTGTCTGTTCAAGCAGATTGCCCGTCAGGACGTCGCAAATGTGAGCGGACACGAGCGAAGTAAGACAGAAAATAGAAAATGAAAACCTTTGCTTACACTTTGCGATGTGCTGTTGCGATTGTTCGCTGGTGAGGGGAGAGAGCGGATTGATAGAGTTGAGATCCCAGAGGTATTGATAGGTGAAATCAACTTTCGGGTTGATCACAAAATTTACACCAGCCTGCGCAGATGCGCAGGTTTTTTTTGCGTCCAGCGTACCTGTAACAGTAACCGATAATTTACACAACTCGTTGCACTTGGGTTCATTCCTTTGCGTTTTCCAACTGGCGGAACGGCGCAGTGACGGCCACAATCAAGATCCCAGAGGTATTGATTGGTGAGATTATTCGGTACGCACTTCGTACCTGTCTCTTGCACCGACCTGCGCGGATGCGCAGGTTTTTTTTCGGACTCTATTTACCCGTTATCTGTCGCGCCCATTCCCCAACTCGTATAATCTCCCATCATTGATGTTCATATAATTAATGGTACAGGGAGTTGAGATGCTATTTGGCTTTTTTCGTAACCTGTTTCGCGTGCTTTTTCGTGTTCGCGTCACGGGCGATGTCAGCGTGCTACGGGGAGAACGCGTCTTAATCACGCCTAACCATGTCTCATTTATCGATGGTATCCTGCTGGCGCTCTTTTTACCGATTCGCCCTGTGTTTGCCGTTTACACCTCTATTAGTCAGCAATGGTATATGCGCTGGCTCACTCCACTGATTGATTTCGTACCGCTAGACCCAACCAAACCGATGTCGATTAAACATCTGGTACGTCTGGTCGAGCAGGGCCGTCCGGTGGTTATCTTCCCGGAAGGGCGTATTTCGACCACCGGTTCACTGATGAAAATCTACGACGGCGCCGGGTTCGTTGCCGCAAAATCAAAGGCGACGGTGGTGCCTGTGCGTATTGAAGGCGCGGAACTGACCCATTTCAGCCGTCTGAAAGGTCTGGTTAAACAGCGATTCTTCCCGCAAATCAGCATCCATATCCTACCGCCAACGGCATTGCCGATGCCGGAAGCGCCGCGCGCACGCGATCGTCGCAAAATTGCCGGTGAAATGCTGCACCAGATTATGATGGAAGCGCGTATGGCCGTCCGCCCGCGTGAAACGTTATACGAGTCTCTGCTGGCGGCAAAATACCGGTTTGGCGCAGGCAAAAACTGCATTGAAGATATTAATTTCACGCCGGACAGCTATCGCAAACTGCTGACGAAAACGCTGTTTGTCGCACGTATTCTGGAAAAATACAGCACCGAGGGTGAAAGAATCGGCCTGATGCTGCCAAATGCGGGTATCAGCGCGGCGGTTATTTTTGGCGCCATTGCGCGTCGACGTATCCCGGCCATGATGAACTATACGGCGGGTGTGAAGGGGTTAACCAGCGCCATTACCGCGTCAGAAATCAAAACCATTTTTACCTCCCGGCAGTTTCTCGATAAGGGCAAGCTCTGGCATTTACCGGAACAACTCACGCAAGTGCGCTGGGTGTATCTGGAAGACTTGAAGGCCGATGTGACGTTTAGCGATAAGCTGTGGATTTTCTCACACCTGCTGGCGCCGCATCTGGCACAGGTGAAACAGCAGCCGGAAGAGGCCGCGGTGATCCTCTTTACCTCGGGATCAGAAGGCCACCCGAAAGGTGTCGTTCACAGCCATAAGAGCATTCTGGCGAACGTCGAGCAGATTAAGACGATTGCCGATTTCACCGCCGACGATCGCTTTATGTCAGCATTGCCGCTATTTCACTCTTTTGGCCTGACGGTAGGGTTATTCACGCCGTTGCTAACCGGCGCTGAAGTGTTTTTGTACCCCAGTCCGCTGCATTACCGCGTCGTTCCTGAGCTGGTATATGACCGTAACTGCACCGTGTTGTTTGGTACCTCAACGTTCCTCGGCAATTATGCGCGGTTTGCTCACCCGTACGATTTCCACCGTCTGCGCTATGTTGTTGCCGGAGCCGAAAAGCTGCAAGACAGCACGAAACAGTTGTGGCAGGAGAAATTTGGTCTGCGCGTCCTTGAAGGTTATGGCGTGACGGAGTGTGCGCCGGTGGTGTCGATTAACGTACCGATGGCGGCGAAATCGGGAACGGTAGGGCGCATTCTGCCTGGTATGGATGCCCGACTGTTGGCCGTTCCTGGTATTGAGGATGGCGGGCGTTTACAGCTGAAAGGCCCTAATATAATGAGCGGCTATCTGCGCGTCGAAAAGCCGGGTGTACTGGAAGTCCCGACCGCAGAAAATGCCCAGGGTCAGATAGAACACGGCTGGTACGACACCGGTGATGTCGTGCGCTTTGATGAAAATGGCTTTGTACAGATTCAGGGGCGTGCCAAGCGCTTTGCTAAAATCGCCGGTGAGATGGTGTCACTGGAGATGGTTGAACAGCTGGCGCTGGCGGTATCTGCTGACAAAATGCATGCCACGGCTATCAAGAGCGATGCCAATAAAGGGGAAGCGCTGGTGCTGTTTACTACCGACGGCGAGCTGACCCGTGAAAAATTACTCCAGTATGCGCGCATCCACGGCATTCCAGAGCTTGCCGTACCGCGTGATATCCGCCACCTGAAACAACTCCCTCTGCTCGGCAGCGGTAAGCCAGATTTTGTCACACTGAAAAGCTGGGTTGATGAACCGGAAAAACAACATGCGTGAGTCAGTACACACTAGCACTTCAATCTGGTCCAAAGGGATGATGTCCGTTATCGCCGCGCAGTTTTTGTCCGCGTTTGGCGATAACGCATTGTTGTTTGCTACCCTGGCTTTGCTCAAGGCGCAGTTCTACCCGGACTGGAGTCAGCCAATCCTGCAAATGGTGTTTGTGGGCGCTTACATTCTGTTTGCCCCTTTTGTCGGGCAGGTCGCGGATAGCTTTGCGAAAGGCAGAGTGATGATGTTCGCCAACGGTCTCAAGCTGCTGGGGGCGGCGAGTATCTGTTTCGGCGTTAACCCATTTCTCGGGTATACGCTGGTGGGTATTGGCGCAGCGGCGTATTCTCCGGCCAAGTATGGCATCCTGGGTGAGCTGACGACTGGCGACAAACTGGTGAAAGCGAATGGCCTGATGGAGGCGTCAACCATTGCCGCTATCTTGCTGGGTTCTGTTGCTGGCGGTGTGCTGGCCGACTGGCATGTCATTGCTGCGCTTTCCGCCTGCGCCCTGGCCTATGCTGGTGCCGTGGTGGCTAACCTGTATATCCCGAAACTGGCCGCGGCTCGCCCCGGTCAGTCGTGGCATCTGGGGAAAATGACGCGCAGTTTCTTCTGTGCCGCCTCTTCGCTGTGGCGCAACGGCGAAACACGTTTCTCGTTGGTAGGAACCAGCCTGTTTTGGGGCGCGGGCGTCACGCTGCGTTTTCTGCTGGTGCTGTGGGTGCCGGTGGCGCTGGGCATTACCGATAACGCCACGCCGACCTATCTCAACGCTATGGTGGCTATCGGGATTGTTGTGGGTGCCGGGGCGGCAGCAAAACTGGTGACGCTGGAAACGGTGTCGCGCTGTATGCCTGCGGGGATACTGATAGGCGTAGTCGTCCTGATTTTCTCGCTTCAGCATGCGCTGTTGCCAGCCTATGCCTTACTGATGCTTATCGGCGTGTTGGGCGGTTTTTTTGTCGTACCACTGAATGCGTTGTTACAGGAGCGAGGCAAAAAAAGCGTGGGGGCGGGCAACGCTATTGCGGTGCAAAACCTGGGTGAAAACAGCGCGATGTTGCTGATGCTCGGTATCTACTCACTGGCGGTGTTGGTGGGTATTCCTGCGGTAGCCATCGGCGTTGGATTTGGTGCGCTGTTTGCCCTGGCGATTACGGCGCTGTGGATCTGGCAGCGCCGCCGGTAACATTGCCGGATGGCGACGCAAGCGTCTTATCCGGCCTACAGGAAGAACAATTTGTAGGCCTGATAAATGCAGCGCCATCAGGCACTAAAAATTACGGTGCAGGATAGGTATACACCTGATGCACCGCTTCAATCTCCGCCAGTACTTCTTCGCTCAACTGCAGATGCAGGCTTTCAACGTTGGTTTTTAGCTGCTCCATCGTCGTTGCGCCCAGCAGTGTGCTGGCGACAAACGGCTGACGACGAACAAAGGCCAGCGCCATCTGCGCAGGATCGAGGTTATGGCGTTTGGCGATATCCACATAGGCAGCTACCGCTTTTTGCGTTTGCTCGCTGCTGTAGCGCGTAAAACGGCTAAACAGCGTATTGCGCGCGCCGGCAGGTTTCGCACCGTTCAGGTATTTACCGGTTAAGGTGCCAAAACCAAGGCACGAGTAGGCCAGGAGCTCAACGCCTTCATACTGGCTCACTTCGGCCAGTCCAACTTCAAAGCTGCGGTTCAGCAGGCTGTACGGGTTCTGGATAGTGGCGATACGCGGCAGGTCATGTTTGTCTGCCAGGTGCAGGTAACGCATTACGCCAAAAGCCGTTTCGTTGGAAACACCGATGTAACGAATCTTACCTGCACGCTGAAACTCTGCCAGCGCGTCCAGCGTATCCAGCAGGGAAACGACCGGCGCGGAGTCCGTCCAGCTATATCCCAACTTACCAAAGCAGTTTGTCGGACGCTGCGGCCAGTGGACCTGATAGAGATCGAGATAATCGGTCTGCAGTCTTTTCAGACTGTCGTGCAGCGCTTCACGGATGTTTTTACGATCCAGCGCCTGATTCGGTCGAATACCGCTGTCATTGTTACGCGCCGGGCCGCTGATTTTAGAGGCAACGATCAGTTTTTCGCGGCTGCCGTGCTTGGCGAGCCAGTTGCCCACGTAAGTTTCGGTGAGTCCCTGGGTTTCTGGGCGAGGCGGTACCGGATACATCTCGGCAACGTCGATTAAATTTATGCCTTGTGCAACGGCATAGTCGAGCTGTGCATGTGCGTCGGCTTCGCTGTTTTGTTCACCAAACGTCATTGTGCCCAGCCCCAGTGTACTGACTTCCAGCGAGCTGTGGGGTATACGGTGATATTGCATAGCCGTTTCCTTTTTATAATCACGACATAAGGATTATAAAAATGGCTGAGGGAAGGGAAAAAGGGAAGCAAAATCGTTAAGGCCAGCAGCGCGGCTGACCTTAACCATCAACGCTCAATGATTTGAGAGACTTCGTCGCGGTTAATTTGCATCGCATTGCCTTGCTGATCGTGATAACTCACCAGACCGGTATCATCGTCAATTTCTGGTTTACCATCGGTCAGGATCATTCGACCATCTTTTGTTGCCATCACATAATCACTGCTGCATCCGGAAACGGCAAAAGCCAGCCCGACGGCGGAAATTAAAACTGCCCATTTTTTCATCTGCTTATCCTCACATGGCCTGCGTCTGACACTAGTTTAGTAATAACGCGAAGTTGTGCAGGGCGAAAGCAGTAAAATCTTAATCTGTGAGAGAGGGAAGGTGTGCGGGGAGTATTCGCTCCCCATGCGGGGAGCGATAGTATCTGTCAGAGCGGATTTTTTTTATTGCGCCACAGATTCAGGGTCTCTACCGCGATAGAGAAGAACATCGCGAAGTAAATGTATCCTTTCGGCACATGGACATCGAAGCTTTCCAGGATTAGCGTGAAGCCAACCAGTATCAGGAAAGAGAGTGCCAGCATTTTTACCGAAGGGTGACGATCAACAAACTCACCGATTGGGCGGGCTGCAAACATCATTACACCCACGGCAATCACGACGGCTGCCATCATAATAAACAGATGATCGGACAAGCCTACTGCGGTGATTACTGAGTCCAGACTGAAGATAATATCCAACAACATGATCTGCACAATCGCGCCGAGGAAAGAAGAGACGCGGGTTTTCAGCCCTTCCTCTTCGCCCTCAATGGACTCGTGGATCTCTTTACTCGCTTTCCAGATCAGGAACAATCCGCCGAGCAGAAGGATCAGATCGCGCGCTGAAATCGCCTCGCCAAACAGCTCGAATAACGGATTAGTGAGCCGCGTTACCCAGGCGATGGATGCCAGCAGCGCCAGGCGCATCACCATCGCTGCCGCCAGCCCGATTCGTCGGGCATGATTGCGTTGTGCTGTTGGGAGTTTTGCTACAACCAGAGAAAGGAAAATAATATTGTCGATCCCGAGAACGATCTCCAGCAGCGTCAGCGTACCGAGCGCTAGCCAGGCGTTAGGATCGGTTATCCATGCAAATAACATCGAACAAAGTCCTGCCAAAAAAAAGAAGCGGTAATTATAGGCGCGTAACGCGACGGGCGAAAGGTCAGGGTGTGTTATTGAGCCTGGAATAGAAAATGCCGTTCCAGCAGTGCGCGGGTGAAGTTCTTTTTCAGATAAAACCCGCGTGGCAGAGTCAGGATCGGTTCACCATGGGCACCGATTGCTTCGGTAAGTGCCCGGGCGTTGGCGGCTTTTGGGCGTAGTTGTAAAACTTCACCATGACGGGCGGTGATACGTTCGACGTGCCCTAACACAATCATGTCCATTAACTCTTCCCAGTCCAGACGCAACTGTCGATCTTCCTCTTCGTTCGGACTCCACAACAGCGGAGAACCAACGCGCCGTTCAGCCACAGGGATGCTGCGTTCACCTTCTACGGGTATCCACAATACGCGTTTAAGCTTGTGTCGAACATGGCTGGTTTCCCAGGTCACGCCGGTATTGCCGGTTAACGGTGCCACGCAGACAAAGGTCGTTTCCAACGGTCTGCCAAGGCTATCCACAGGGATCGTTTTTAACTCCACGCCCAGCGCGGCGAAATCCTGCTCCGGTTTACTGCCCGCACTGGCCCCAAGCCAGATTTCCAGCAGCACGCCAATCCAGCCTTTGTCCCGCTTCAGATCTTTTGGCGCAACGAGTCCTGCCATCGCCGCCAGTTCTCCCAACGTGTAGCCCGAAAGTTGCCGTGCCTGGTGCAGCAACTGGGCTTCGGATTCAGGAGGAGAAAGCAATGGATGGAGTTCTGGCATCAGGTTTACCCTTGGGTTAAAAAATGAGCAATGATTTTATACCGTGTGGACAGAGTTTATCTTTTTCCACATGCTTTATCCAATTGCATGATTTATAGTGGTTTTTATATTTTGATGTAGAGTGTTGCGCAACAGAAAACGGGGTTTTCCAATTCTGGTCACTGACAATGAACAGGATCTTACACCATGTTATCCACAGAAAGATGGGATAACTGTGAAAAACCCCCACTACTGTTTCAATTTACAGCCTTGACGTGCGACGAAAATCGAATTTTCACACAAATTGTGCCTAACTTATTGGCATAATCTGTGGATAAAACCAACGCTGGTCGATCTTTCATCAGCTCGAAGAACGTATGCGTGATGCACATCACATTTCTGCATGTTTAGCTACAGTTGTTGCTTTTAACTTAATGAATATATAAGACTATTTTTGGAGTGTGACGGATGTCCTATTCAGACTGTTCCGGGTTTTCCCATAGTAATTCCGTACTTCTTCACAACTATATCCACAGAAAAGGTGAATAAAATCGCCTATGTAGCGTATCTTCTGTTTATAACTCGGCCCTTTGCTGTGAGTTATTCAATTGTTATTAGAATATCGCCCCCTTAACAGAATGGTTTACCGCCCCTCTGGAGTGTGAAACAATCGTTTGTATATAAGGTTTATGTTGAGGTAGTCCGGTGATTGATGACGATGGCTACCGCCCGAATGTAGGGATAGTAATTTGTAACCGCCAGGGGCAGGTCATGTGGGCCCGGCGATTTGGTCAGCACTCCTGGCAATTCCCGCAAGGCGGGATAAATGCAGGAGAGACAGCAGAGCAGGCGATGTACCGGGAACTCTTTGAAGAAGTCGGTCTGAGTCGTAAAGATGTGCGGATCCTTGCTTCTACTCGTAACTGGTTGCGTTACAAGTTACCGAAACGTTTGGTGCGTTGGGACACAAAGCCAGTTTGTATCGGCCAGAAACAAAAATGGTTTCTTCTGCAGTTGGTCAGCAGTGATGCTGAAATCAATATGCAAACCAGCAGTACACCTGAGTTCGACGGCTGGCGCTGGGTGAGTTACTGGTATCCGGTTCGACAGGTGGTGTCATTTAAACGCGATGTCTATCGCAGGGTGATGAAAGAATTCGCAAGTGTTGTGATGGCGCTTCAGGAGAGCACTCCTAAGCCGCAAAGCGCACCTGCGTACAGACGTAAAAGAGGTTAAGCTACGCAAATTATGCTCACCCGCCTGCGCGAAATAGTCGAAAAGGTGGCCAGTGCCCCACGTCTCAATGAGGCGTTGAATATTCTGGTTACTGACATCTGTCTTGCGATGGATACAGAGGTCTGCTCGGTCTACCTGGCCGATCACGACCGACGCTGCTATTACCTGATGGCGACCCGAGGGCTTAAAAAACCACGCGGTCGCACTGTTGCACTGGCGTTTGATGAAGGGATCGTTGGCCTGGTTGGCAGGCTGGCGGAACCTATCAACCTCGCCGATGCGCAAAAACACCCCAGCTTTAAGTATATTCCTTCGGTGAAAGAAGAACGTTTTCGTGCGTTCTTAGGCGTACCGATCATCCAGCGACGCCAGTTATTAGGCGTCCTGGTGGTACAGCAACGTGAGTTGCGGCAGTACGACGAAAGCGAAGAATCTTTTCTGGTCACGCTTGCCACACAAATGGCCGCTATTCTGTCTCAGTCGCAGTTAACCGCGCTATTTGGGCAATACCGGCAAACGCGTATCCGTGCGTTGCCTGCCGCTCCCGGTGTGGCAATCGCTGAAGGCTGGCAGGATGCCACGCTGCCGCTGATGGAGCAGGTGTATCAGGCTTCAACGTTGGATCCGGTGCTTGAGCGTGAACGTCTGACGGGCGCACTGGAAGAAGCTGCGAATGAATTTCGCCGCTACAGTAAGCGTTTTGCTGCCGGGGCACAGAAAGAGACGGCGGCAATTTTTGATCTCTATTCGCACCTGCTCTCCGATACCCGTCTGCGCCGCGAGTTGTTCGCGGAAGTGGATAACGGCTCGGTGGCCGAGTGGGCGGTTAAAACGATCATTGAGAAGTTTGCCGAACAGTTTGCCGCGCTAAGCGATAACTATCTTAAAGAACGCGCCGGGGATTTGCGCGCGTTGGGGCAGCGTTTGCTGTTCCATCTTGATGACTCTGTTCAGGGACCGAATGCCTGGCCGGAACGTTTCGTGCTGGTGGCGGATGAGCTGTCTGCCACTACGCTGGCGGAACTTCCCCAGGACCGGTTGGTAGGGGTTGTCGTCAGGGATGGTGCCGCCAACTCTCACGCGGCGATTATGGTCCGTGCGCTGGGGATCCCGACCGTAATGGGGGCTGATATCCAGCCGTCTGTGTTGCACCGCCGCACGTTGGTGGTGGATGGCTATCGTGGCGAACTGTTGGTTGATCCGGAGCCGGTATTAATCCAGGAATACCAGCGTCTCATTAGTGAAGAGATCGAACTGAGCCGTCTGGCGGAAGATGATGTTAATCAACCGGCACAGTTGAAAAGCGGCGAGCGCGTGAAGGTGATGCTCAACGCGGGGCTAAGTCCGGAACATGAAGAGAAGCTGGGTAGCCGAATTGACGGTATCGGGCTGTATCGTACTGAAATTCCGTTCATGCTGCAAAGCGGCTTTCCATCTGAAGAAGAGCAGGTTGCGCAGTATCAGGGCATGCTGCAGATGTTTAACGATAAGCCCGTAACTCTGCGTACGCTGGATGTCGGGGCCGATAAACAACTGCCGTACATGCCCATCAGCGAAGAGAATCCATGCCTTGGCTGGCGAGGGATCCGCATAACGCTCGATCAACCGGAGATCTTTTTGATCCAGGTTCGCGCCATGCTGCGTGCGAATGCGGCAACCGGAAACCTGAGCATTTTACTGCCGATGGTGACCAGTATTGATGAAGTGGATGAAGCGCGACGCCTGATAGAACGTGCCGGACGCGAAGTGGAAGAGATGATCGGCTACGAGATCCCAAAACCACGCATTGGCATCATGCTGGAAGTCCCGTCGATGGTGTTTATGCTGCCGCATTTGGCAAACAGGATCGATTTTATCTCGGTTGGGACCAACGATCTGACCCAGTATATTTTGGCTGTCGATCGGAACAACACGCGCGTTGCCAGTATTTATGACAGCCTGCATCCGGGGATGTTACGTGCGCTGGCCATGATTGCGCAGGAGGCGGAGAAAAGCGGCATCGATTTGCGCTTGTGTGGTGAAATGGCGGGTGACCCGATGTGCGTGACCATCCTTATTGGGCTTGGTTTCCGTCATTTATCGATGAACGGGCGTTCTGTAGCACGTGTGAAATACCTGCTGCGCCATATCGATTTTGACGAAGCGCAAACGCTGGCGCAGCGCAGCCTGGAAGCGCAACTGGCGACGGAAGTACGCCATCAGGTGGCGGCCTTTATGGAGCGCCGTGGCATGGGAGGATTGATTCGCGGAGGATTGTAGGCCTGATAAGCGTAGCGCCATCAGGCAATACGGGGGTAAAGATTAGCTATACAGATCTTTTACATCTTCCCGGCATCCGCTGCGATCCCCTTGTGCTATCATTCGCACCTTTGGAGCGCCTGCATTATGCAGGCGCGCTTATCAATTGCTGTCTGACTTCAGCGAAATAACAAGAACTTGTGGTGACAGATGACCAGTAGCTATCTGCATTTTCCGGATTTCGATCCGGTCATTTTCTCAATTGGACCCGTCGCGCTTCACTGGTACGGCATGATGTATCTGGTGGGGTTTATTTTCGCGATGTGGCTGGCAACGCGCCGGGCTAATCGCCCGGGCAGTGGCTGGACCAAAAACGAAGTAGAAAACTTACTTTATGCAGGCTTCCTCGGGGTCTTCCTCGGCGGGCGTATTGGCTACGTGCTGTTCTATAACTTCCCGCTGTTCCTTGATAACCCGTTGTATCTGTTCCGCGTCTGGGATGGGGGCATGTCCTTCCATGGCGGGCTTATCGGGGTGATTCTGGTGATGATTATCTTCGCCAAACGCACCAAGCGTACATTCTTCCAGGTCTCTGATTTTATTGCTCCACTGATTCCGTTTGGTTTGGGCGCAGGCCGTCTGGGTAACTTTATTAACGGTGAACTGTGGGGGCGCGTCGACCCGAACTTCAAGTATGCCATGTTGTTCCCAGGCTCCCGCACTGAAGATATTTTATTGCTGCAAACCAACCCGCAGTGGCAGTCTATTTTTGACACATACGGCTCTTTGCCTCGCCATGCCTCACAGCTTTATGAGATGGCGCTGGAAGGGGTTGTGCTGTTTATCATTCTTAACCTGTTTATTCGCAAACCTCGTCCGATGGGCTCGGTTTCCGGTCTGTTCCTGATTGGCTATGGCGCGTTTCGTATTATCGTCGAATTCTTCCGCCAGCCGGATGCGCAGTTTACCGGCACATGGGTTCAGTACATCAGCATGGGGCAGATCCTGTCTATCCCGATGATTGTCGCAGGTATTATTATGATGGTTTGGGCGTATCGTCGCAGCCCGCAGCAACACGTTTCCTGAGGAACCATGAAACAGTATTTAGAACTGATGCAAAAAGTGCTGGATGAAGGCACACAGAAAAACGACCGTACCGGAACCGGAACGCTTTCCATTTTTGGCCATCAGATGCGTTTTAATCTGCAGGAAGGGTTTCCTCTGGTTACGACTAAACGCTGCCATTTACGCTCGATCATCCATGAGCTGTTGTGGTTTTTGCAGGGCGACACCAACGTTGCCTACCTGCATGAAAACAACGTCTCAATCTGGGATGAATGGGCTGATGAGAACGGTAATTTAGGTCCGGTGTACGGCAAACAGTGGCGTGCATGGCCAACACCGGATGGCCGTCATATTGACCAGATCACGACGGTGCTGAACCAGTTGAAAAACGACCCGGATTCCCGTCGTATTATCGTTTCCGCGTGGAACGTCGGCGAACTGGATAAAATGGCGCTGGCGCCGTGTCATGCGTTTTTCCAGTTCTACGTGGCGGATGGCAAACTCTCTTGCCAGCTGTATCAGCGTTCATGCGATGTGTTCCTCGGCTTGCCGTTTAACATTGCCAGTTATGCCTTGCTGGTTCACATGATGGCGCAGCAGTGCGATCTTGAAGTCGGTGATTTTGTCTGGACAGGCGGCGACACGCACCTGTACAGCAACCATATGGATCAAACACATCTGCAGCTTAGCCGTGAACCGCGCGCGCTGCCGAAGCTGGTTATCAAACGTAAACCCGATTCAATTTTCGACTATCGTTTCGACGATTTCGACATTGAGGGTTACGATCCGCACCCAGGCATTAAAGCACCGGTCGCTATCTGATCGGGGCTAATCCTGTCACAACCGGCGCCTTACGCGTCGGTTTTTTTTGCCTTACATTCCATTCTGCGGCGCTGATTCCTGAAATTTTGTAACGTGATGCAATGCGATAAATATTCTCCGTAGCTTGCCGAAGAAGCTGAATTTCCCCCTCGTTATTAATTTCTCTCACGCCATACTGACGGCATGAAAAAACAACAAGGCTACACGCTTCTCGAAACCCTGATTGCAATGCTGATTGTCGCGGCGCTTGGCGCATCGGGGTTGTACGGTTGGCAGCGCTGGCAACAGCAGCAGCGGTTATGGCAAACAGCCAGCCAGGTGCGGGATTACCTGCTGCAATTGCGTGAAGATGCTAACTGGCGCAATCGTGATCACGTCATCAACGTGCTCCGCGAAGGGGGAACATGGTGTCTGGCAAGTTCAGCGGCGTCACAAACGTCGTGTCAGCCTGTTTCACCGTTGATATTTACGCCACTCTGGGCTGATGTCGAGATGGCAGAGATAACACCGTCACTGGCTTTTTTCGGCCTACGTAATACCGCATGGGCCGGGCATATCTACCTGAAGAATGCTGCAGGTGAATGGCGTGTGGTGGTGTCTGGTTGGGGACGAATCAGGCTTTGCGAACGCGGTGAGGCGGATCAATGTCGGTAAGTGAACGTGGCTTTTCACTGTTTGAGGTGCTTATCGCTATGGTGATAAGCAGCATTTTACTCCTCAGCGCTGCGCGATTTTTACCTGCGCTGCAGCGCGAGATTTTGCATAACACTCGTCAGCTGGTGCTTGAAGATGAGCTCTGGCAGCGGATCTATACCGTGGCGAAGCATCTCCAGCGGGCTGGCTATTGTCGGGGAAACTGTATCGGAGAAGGGCTGATGATATCAGCCGCGGGAGACTGTGTCATTGCACGCTGGGATGCCAACAGCAACGGTGTCTGGGAAGATATTCTGGCAAAGGAGGCCGATGCCGTTGGGTTTCGTGTTCAAGATAAGGTGCTGGAAACCTTGCGTGGCGCGACAACCTGCGTGGGAAAAGGTTGGGATAAAATGACCGATCCGGATTCTATTCAGATTGAGGTATTTCAGGTGGAACGCCTGAATATCAGCGGATTTGCGCCAGTGCTTTCGTTGCACCTGCGCGGGAGAAGCAACGCCGATCCTCAAAAGGTCATTGAGGCATTCTATGGCGTCACAGGGTTCAACCTGTGAACCGCGAGCGAGGTGTTTCATCGCTTGCAATGGTACTTTTACTCCTGGTACTCGGCAGTCTGTTGCTGCAAGGCGTGAGCCGACAGGAGGCGAGTTTTGCGTCGCGGGTGGCAACAGAAAGCCAGTCGCTACAACATCAGGCAGTGGTGCAATCCGCCATGGAATGGGCTCGTATGCAGCCCTGGAGCTTGCAGATGGCAACCCAGTGTCGACGCTATTCCACGCAGGGGGCGGCAGTCTGCCTGCGTGTGTTCGACGACGATCTTGTGCTACTTATTGCGCAATATGAAGGTATATCGCTATGGCGTCAGGGGATGATTATCGAGGGTACTATCGAATTCTCAGCGCATGGCTGGAGCGATTTCTGTCCGTTAAAGGAGCTGGCGCTATGTCTGATACCCTGAACAGACAGCGTGGTTTTAGCCTGCCGGAAGTGATGCTGGCAATGGTGCTGATGGTAATGATCGTGACCGCCCTATCTGGGTATCAGCGGGCGCTAATGAAGAGTTTTTTAGTCAGAAGCCAGTACCAACAACTGTGGCATCACGCCTGGCAGCAAACGCAGTTGCATGTGTTTTCACCACCTTTAAACTGGCAAATTAACCGAATGCAGACAACGGTAGCGGGATGTGTCAGCATCAATGTTAAAATTACTTCCCCTCTGGGCAGGCAGGGTCAGATGACACGACTGCACTGCCCAAATCGTCAGTAGTCAGGAGTCGCTATGTTAAGGGTCTACCACTCCAATCGTCTGGATGTGCTGGAAGCGTTGATGGAATATATCGTTGAGCGCCAGCGGCTGGACGACCCCTTTGAACCCGAGATGATCCTGGTTCAAAGCACCGGTATGGCGCAGTGGTTGCAAATGACTCTGGCACAGAAGTTTGGTATTGCCGCTAACATTGATTTCCCGCTGCCAGCGAGTTTTATCTGGGATATGTTTGTGCGCGTATTGCCGGATATCCCAAAAGAGAGCGCATTCAGCAAACAGAGCATGAGCTGGAAGCTGATGACGCTGCTACCCCAATTGCTGGATAACGATGATTTCGCACTGCTACGCCACTATCTCACCGACGACACAGACAAACGTAAGCTGTTTCAGCTTTCATCACGCGCCGCGGATTTGTTCGACCAGTATTTAGTCTACCGTCCTGAATGGCTGACGCAGTGGGAGGCGGGGCAGTTGGTGGAAGGATTAGGAGACGCTCAGGCCTGGCAAGCGCCATTGTGGAAAGCGCTGGTGGAATACACGGCTGAACTGGGACAGCCACGCTGGCATCGTGCCAATTTATACCAGCGGTTTATTCAGACTCTGGAAAGTACGTCTGACTGCCCACAAGGCTTGCCCTCGCGCGTCTTTATCTGTGGTATCTCCGCGCTACCGCCCGTGTATCTGCAGGCATTACAAGCGCTGGGTAAGCACATTGATATTCATCTGCTTTTTACCAATCCCTGTCGTTACTACTGGGGAGATATTAAAGACCCCGCTTATCTGGCTAAACTGTTGGCGCGTCAGCGTCGGCATAGCTTTGAAGAACGACATTTACCGCTGTTTCGCGATAGTCAGAATGCTGAAGGACTGTTTAACAGCGATGGCGAGCAGGATGTGGGGAATCCGATGTTGGCCTCATGGGGAAAACTCGGACGTGACTACATATATCTGCTTTCGGAACTGGAAAACAGCCAGGAGCTGGATGCGTTTGTCGATATCACCCCTGATAACCTTTTGCATAATATTCAGTCAGATATTCTTGAGCTGGACAGTCGGGCTGTGGCGGGAGTCAGTCTGGAGGAGTATTCACGTAGCGACAATAAACGGTTGCTTGAGCCAAATGATACCAGCGTGTCTTTCCATGTCTGCCATAGCCCACAGCGCGAAGTGGAAATACTCCACGACCGATTGCTGGCAATGCTGGAAGCGGACCCAACGCTGACGCCGCGCGACATCATCGTGATGGTGGCGGATATCGACAGCTACAGCCCATTTATTCAGGCTGTCTTTGGCAGTGCCCCGGCCGATCGTTACCTGCCGTATGCTATTTCTGATCGTCGGGCGCGTCAGTCTCATCCTGTCTTACAGGCGTTTATTAGCCTGCTTTCGCTACCGGACAGCCGCTTTGTCTCGGAGGATGTGCTGGCATTACTGGATGTGCCTGTGCTGGCTGCGCGTTTCAACATCAATGAAGAAGGGTTGCGCTATCTTCGTTTGTGGGTCAATGAATCCGGGATTCGCTGGGGCATTGACGACGACAACGTGCGCGAACTCGCGCTTCCTCCAACTGGCCAGCATACCTGGCAATTTGGTTTAACACGTATGCTGCTGGGCTATGCGATGGAAAGCGCACAGGGTGAGTGGCAGTCGGTATTGCCCTATGATGAGTCCAGTGGTTTGATTGCCGAGTTAGTCGGGCATTTGGCCTCGCTGCTGATGCAGCTTAATCTCTGGCGCCGGGAGCTGGCAGTAGAGCGCCCGTTGGAGGCGTGGCTACCTGTTTGTCGCGAAATGCTGAATGATTTCTTCCTGCCGGATGCTGATACCGAAGCCGCGATGACGCTGATTGAACAGCAGTGGCAGGCCATTATTGGCGAAGGGTTGGGAGCCGAGTATGACGGTGCCATACCGCTTTCGTTGTTGCGTGATGAGCTGGCACAGCGACTCGATCAGGAACGAATCAGCCAGCGTTTCCTGGCTGGGCCTGTCAATATCTGTACGCTGATGCCGATGCGCTCCATTCCTTTTAAGGTGGTGTGTCTGCTTGGGATGAACGATGGCGTTTATCCGCGCCAGCTTGCGCCGCTGGGCTTTGATCTGATGAGCCAAAAACCGAGGCGTGGTGACCGAAGCCGCCGTGATGATGACCGCTATCTGTTCCTGGAAGCGCTGATTTCGGCGCAGCAAACGCTCTATATCAGCTACATCGGCCGCTCAATTCAGGATAACAGTGAGCGCTTCCCGTCGGTGCTGGTGCAGGAACTTATGGATTACATTGGGCAAAGCCACTATTTGCCGGGCGATGAATTACTCACAAGCGATCAAAGTGAAGCGAAAGTAAAAGCGCACATTACCCGTTTACATACACGTATGCCCTTTGATGCACAAAACTATCTGCCAGGTGAGCAGCAAAGTTATGCCCGCGAGTGGTTGCCAGCGGCAAGCCTGTCAGGCAAAGCGCACACGGATTTTGTCCAGCCTCTTCCCTTTGAAATGCCTGAAACCCTGACGCTGGAAACGCTGCAACGCTTTTGGGCTCATCCGGTACGGGCGTTTTTCCAGATGCGCCTGAGGGTAAATTTCCGCTCTGAAGAGAGCGAGATCCCGGAAACTGAACCCTTTATCCTTGAAGGGCTTAGCCGCTATCAGCTTAATCAGCAGTTGCTTAATACGCTAGTCGAAGAACACGATGCAGAACGTTTGTTCCGCCGCTTCCGTGCGGCGGGGTCGCTTCCCTATGGTGCATTTGGTGAAATTCTCTGGGATACACAACACCAGGAGATGCAGTCGTTGGCTGAGCGCATTATTGCCTGTCGTCAGCCTGGTCAAAGCATGGAAATCGACCTGACCTGTAATGGCGTACAAATAACGGGTTGGCTCCCGCAGGTACAGGAAGACGGATTGTTGCGCTGGCGCCCATCTCTGATAAGCGTTTCGCAGGGAGTGCAACTTTGGCTGGAACATCTTGTCTATTGTGCCAGTGGCGGCGCGGGAGAAAGCCGGTTGTTCTTACGCAAAGACGGCGAGTGGCGTTTCCCGCCACTGGAGGCAGAGCAGGCATTACAGTATCTGTCGCAACTTATTGAGGGATATCGGGAAGGCATGTCGTCACCGCTACTGGTATTACCGGAAAGTGGTGGGGCGTGGATAAAAACCTGTTATGACGCCGTAAATGATGCCATGTTAGATGACGATGATACGTTGCAAAAAGCGCGCAGTAAGTTTTTGCAAGCCTATGAAGGCAATATGATGGTACGTGGTGAAGGTGACGATATTTGGTATCAACGCCTGTGGCGTCAACTGGAGCCTGAAACTCTGGAGACTATTGTTTTACAGTCTCAGCGTTATCTGTTACCGATTTTTCGATTTAATCAGTCGTGACGATTGTATAAAAATTGCGCAATTTGATGGCTTCCACTATGATGCGCTTTCTGTCACGGACTGATTCTTACAAAGAGAAGAGGCTGACGCGTTCAGCACAGAGTCTTGCCCTGTTCAGACCACGCTAAATGCGTTGTTTGCAGTGAACAGGTGAATACGTTAATGATGAGGTTTGTGAATGCCCCGCAGCACCTGGTTCAGCGCATTACTGTTGTTCGTCGCCTTTTGGGCGCCCGTAAGTCAGGCAGATACTGGTTGGCAGCCTTTAGCTGAAACCATCCGTAAAAGCGATAAAGATACCCGCCAGTATCAGGCCGTGCGCCTTGATAATGGTATGGTCGTGTTGCTGGTATCCGATCCTCAGGCCGTGAAATCTCTCTCTGCACTGGTGGTGCCAGTCGGCTCGCTGGAAGATCCGGACGATCACCAGGGGCTGGCGCATTACCTTGAACACATGTGTCTGATGGGGTCGAAAAAATATCCACAGCCGGACAGCCTGGCCGAGTTCCTGAAAATGCACGGTGGTAGCCACAATGCCAGCACTGCGCCTTACCGCACCGCTTTCTATCTTGAAGTTGAAAATGACGCGCTGGTCGGGGCGGTGGATCGCCTGGCCGATGCGATTGCCGATCCGTTGCTGGATAAAAAATATGCCGATCGCGAGCGAAATGCCGTTAATTCTGAGCTGACGCTGGCGCGTACCCGCGATGGTATGCGTATGGCGCAGGTGAGCGCGGAGACTATAAACCCGGCGCACCCAGGCTCGCGTTTCTCCGGCGGAAATCTGGAAACGTTGAGCGATAAGCCGGGCAACCCGGTGTTGAAAGCGTTACAGACATTCCATGAAAAGTACTACTCAGCTAACCTGATGAAGGCGGTGATTTACAGCAATAAACCGTTGCCAGAGTTGGCGAAAATAGCGGCTGACACCTTTGGACGCGTACCGAACAGAAATATCGAAAAACCGGAAATAACCGTCCCGGTTGTCACTGACGCGCAAAAGGGCGTCATCATCCACTATGTTCCGGCAATGCCGCGTAAAGTGCTGCGCGTTGAGTTTCGTATCGATAACAACAGCGCACAGTTTCGCAGCAAAACCGATGAGCTGGTGACCTACCTGATTGGTAATCGTAGCCCGGGAACGTTGTCTGACTGGTTGCAAAAGCAGGGATTAGTTGAGGGCATTCGTGCGGACTCCGATCCTGTCGTTAATGGCAACAGCGGTGTGTTAGCGATTTCCGCGACGTTAACCGACAAAGGGCTGGCAAATCGAGATGAAGTTGTCGCCGCAATATTTAGTTATATCAATTTGTTACGTGAAAAAGGTGTCGATAAACGCTATTTTGACGAGCTGGCGCACGTGCTGGATCTCGACTTCCGTTACCCCTCCATCACTCGTGATATGGACTATGTGGAATGGCTGGCCGATACCATGATCCGCGTGCCTGTCGAGCATACGCTCGATGCAGTGAATATTGCCGACCGGTACGATGGCAAAGCCGTTGAGCAACGCCTGGCAATGATGACGCCGCAGAATGCGCGTATCTGGTATATCAGTGAGAAAGAGCCACACAATAAAACCGCTTATTTTGTCGATGCGCCTTATCAGGTAGATAAAATCAGTGAGAAAACATTCGCCGACTGGCAGCAAAAAGCGCAGGGCATTGCGCTGTCGTTGCCGGAGCTGAACCCGTATATTCCAGATGATTTCACGCTGATTAAGACGGATAAAAAATATGCTCATCCGGAGCTGATCGTTGATGAGCCTGATTTACGCGTGGTGTATGCCCCGAGTCAATATTTTGCCAGCGAGCCAAAGGTTGATGTCAGCGTGATACTGCGTAACCCGAAAGCGATGGACAGCGCCAGAAACCAGGTCTTATTCGCCCTGAACGATTATCTGGCGGGTATTGCACTCGACCAGTTAAGTAACCAGGCATCTGTTGGTGGAATTGGTTTCTCTACCAATGCTAACAACGGGTTAATGCTTAACGCTAACGGCTACACCCAACGTTTGCCGCAGCTTTTCCAGGCGTTGCTGGGCGGTTATTTCAGTTACACCTCAACAGATGAACAGCTGGAACAGGCGAAATCCTGGTACGCCCAGATGATGGACTCTGCGGAGAAAGGCAAAGCTTACGATCAGGCGATCATGCCGGTTCAGATGCTGTCTCAGGTACCGTACTTCTCACGTGATGAACGTCGTGAGCTGTTGCCATCTATTACGTTGAAAGACGTGATGGCCTACCGTGACACCTTAAAAGCCGGTGCGCGTCCCGAATTCCTGGTGATCGGCAATATGAGTGAAACTCAGGCGAAAACCATGGCTCGGGATATCCAGAAGCAGCTTGGCGCGAACGGCTCACAGTGGTGCCGAAACAAAGATGTTGTGGTAGACAAGCAGCAGTCTGTCATCTTTGAAAAAGCGGGCAGTAGTACGGATTCAGCGCTGGCGGCGGTGTTTGTACCCACCGGCTATGACGAGTACACCAGCTCGGCTTACAGCGCGATGCTAGGACAGATTGTTCAACCGTGGTTCTATAATCAACTGCGTACTGAAGAGCAATTAGGTTATGCCGTCTTTGCTTTCCCAATGAGCGTTGGCCGCCAGTGGGGAATGGGCTTCCTGTTGCAAAGCAGCGACAAGCAACCGTCCTATCTCTGGGAACGCTATAAGGCATTTTTCCCGACGGCGGAAGCGAAGCTGCGGGCGATGAATGCTGATGAGTTCGCACAAATTCAGCAGGCGATCATCGCGCAAATGCTGCAGGCTCCGCAAACTTTGGGGGCCGAAGCCTCTCAGTTAAGCAAAGATTTCGATCGCGGCAATATGCGCTTCGATTCACGTGATAAAATCGTGGCTCAGATTAAACTGCTGACGCCGCAAAAGCTTGCCGACTTCTTCCATCAGGCGGTGGTTGAGCCGCAAGGCATGGCGATACTGTCACAGGTTTCCGGTAGCCAGAATGGGAAAGCAGAATATGTGCACCCGGAAGGCTGGAAAGTGTGGCAGACCGTCAGCGCGTTGCAGCAAACCTTACCCCTGATGAGTGATAAGAATGAATGATGCCGCTGAGCCCCTTGATCCCCTACGCTTGCCCCTGACGGGTGAGCGTCTGATTGAAGCCTCTGCAGGCACCGGTAAGACCTTTACCATCGCCGCCCTGTATTTACGTTTACTGCTAGGACTGGGCGGCTCTGCCGCCTTTCCTCGTCCTCTGACTGTCGAAGAGCTGCTTGTGGTTACTTTTACAGAAGCTGCGACAGAAGAGTTGCGAGGTCGAATTCGTAGCAACATTCATGAACTACGCATCGCCTGCCTGCGTGAAACCACGGATAACCCGCTCTACGCCCGTTTGTTGGAAGAAATCGCCGATAAAAAGCAGGCCGCATGGTGGTTGTTATTGGCTGAAAGACAGATGGATGAAGCCGCGGTGTTTACCATCCACGGCTTTTGTCAGCGCATGCTCAGTCTGAATGCCTTTGAGTCAGGCATGTTGTTTGAACAGCAGTTGATTGAGGATGAATCGCTGTTGCGCTATCAGGCCTGCGCAGACTTCTGGCGTCGACATTGTTACCCGCTGTCTCGCGACATTGCACAGGTTGTTTTTGAAACGTGGAAAGGTCCACAGGCGCTGCTAAGGGATATCGATCGCTACCTGCAGGGTGAATCCCCGGTGATTAAAGCACCACCGCCAGCTGATGAAACGCTGGCCGCCCGGCACGAAAAAATTCTGACGCGTATCGACCAGATTAAGCAACAATGGCGTGATTCCGTCGCTGAACTGGACGGTCTACTGGAAGCATCCGGGATCGACCGGCGTAAATTTAATCGTGGTAATCAGGGCAAGTGGATCGAAAAGATCAGTGCCTGGGCACAGGAAGAAACCCGGAGCTACCAGCTTCCTGACGCACTGGAGAAATTCTCTCAGCGTTTTCTGGAAGACCGCACCAAAGCTGGTGGTGTAACCCCTCAACATCCGCTGTTTGTCGCGATTGATGAATTGCTGAGTGAACCGCTGACAATCCGCGATCTGGTGATCACCCGGGCATTGTCGGAAATCCGCGAGGCGGTCGCCCAGGAAAAACGCCGACGCGGTGAGCTGGGTTTTGACGATATGCTCAGTCGCCTGGACGCGGCGCTGCGTAGCGAAAGCGGCGATGCGCTGGCGGCGGCCATTCGTACCCGTTTTCCGGTGGCGATGATCGATGAATTCCAGGATACCGACCCGCAGCAATACCGTATTTTCCGTCGTATCTGGCAGCATCAACCGGATACAGCGTTGTTGCTGATAGGCGATCCTAAGCAGGCTATTTACGCCTTTCGTGGCGCGGATATTTTTACCTACATGAAGGCGCGTAGCGAAGTCAGCGCGCACTATACGCTTGATACTAACTGGCGTTCGGCCCCAGGCATGGTCAACAGTGTCAATACGTTGTTCAGCCAGATGAGCGACGCTTTTATGTTCCGCGAAATCCCTTTTAGCCCGGTGAGATCCGCAGAGAAAAATCAGTCGCTACGGTTTGTGCTGGAAGGGGAAACTCAGCCGGCGATGAGTATGTGGCTGATGGAAGGGGACAGCTGTGGCGTGGGGGATTATCAGAGCTTTATGGCCCAGGTGTGCGCGACACAAATTCGCGATTGGCTTAAAGCCGGGCACTCTGGCGAAGCGTTGCTGGTCAGCGGTAAAACGTCCAGGCCGGTACGCGCATCTGATATCAGCGTACTGGTGCGCAGCCGCCAGGAGGCGGCGCTGGTACGCGATGCGTTGACGCAACTGGCCATCCCATCGGTATATCTTTCTAACCGTGACAGCGTCTTTGATACGCTGGAAGCGCAGGAACTGTTGTGGGTTCTGCAGGCAGTGATGACGCCGGAGCGTGAAAATACGCTGCGTAGTGCGCTGGCAACCTCAATGATGGGATTGAATGCGCAGGATATTGAAGCGCTGAATACTGACGAAAAAGCCTGGGATGCGGTTGTTGAGGAATTTGATAGCTACCGACAGATCTGGAATCGACGCGGCGTGATGCCGATGCTGCGCGCGTTGATGTCCGCTCGCCATATTGCGGAAAACCTGCTGGCAACGGCAGGGGGCGAACGCCGTCTGACCGACATTTTGCATATCAGCGAACTGCTCCAGGAAGCGGGATCGCAACTGGAAAGCGAGCATGCGCTGGTACGCTGGCTATCGCAACATATTCTGGAGCCCGACAGTAATGCGTCCAGCCAGCAGCTCAGGCTGGAAAGTGATAAGCATCTGGTCAAAATCGTCACTATCCATAAATCAAAAGGGCTGGAATATCCGCTGGTCTGGCTGCCATTTATCACCAATTTCCGCGTCCAGGATCAGGCGTTCTATCACGATCGCAGTTCGTTTGAAGCCGTGCTGGATCTCAGCGAAGCGGACGAAAGCGTCGAGCTGGCAGAGGCAGAACGCCTGGCAGAAGACTTGCGTTTGCTTTACGTCGCGCTTACCCGCTCGGTCTGGCACTGCAGCCTTGGCGTGGCGCCGTTGGTCCGCCGTCGGAGCGATAAAAAAGGGGATACCGATGTGCATCAAAGTGCTCTTGGTCGCCTGTTGCAACGGGGTGAACCAATGGATGCTGCAGGTCTGCGTAGCGCTATTGAGGCGCTGTGCGGTGAGGATATCGCTTGCCTGACGCCGAATGAACCGGATGGTGAGCGCTGGCAGGTTGTACAGCCCGCCAGCTCTACGTTGAATGCAAAAATGCTGCAACGAACGCCTGGTGACAGTTGGCGTGTTACCAGCTATTCCGGTCTGCAACAGCGTGGGCATGGTATTGCACAGGATCTGATCCCACGTCTGGATATCGACGCGGCAGGCGTCGGTGAAGCCATTGAGGAATCAGGCCTTACGCCACACCAGTTTCCTCGCGGTGCGTCACCAGGGACATTTTTGCATAGCTTGTTTGAAGACCTGGATTTCACCCAGCCGGTTGAGCCAGTGTGGGTACAAGAAAAGCTCGCGCTTGGCGGATATGACGCGCACTGGGAGCCCGTTCTGACGCAGTGGCTGGATACTATTTTGCATGCGCCGCTCAATGAAACCGGTGTGAGTTTGAGCGATCTTTCTGCGCGTGAAAAACAGGTGGAGATGGAGTTTTACCTGCCGATTTCGCAACCGCTGCTGGCCGATCAGCTCGATGCAGTGATCCGTAAATACGATCCTCTTTCGGCCGGCTGCCCGCCGCTGGACTTTATGCAGGTACGCGGCATGCTGAAAGGGTTTATTGACCTGGTGTTCCGCCACCAGGGGCGCTATTACCTGCTCGACTACAAGTCAAACTGGCTGGGTGAAGACAGTTCTGCGTATACCCAACAGGCAATGGCCTCAGCCATGCAGGCGCACCGCTACGATCTGCAGTATCAGTTGTATACCCTGGCGCTGCACCGTTATCTGCGCCATCGCATCGCTGATTATGACTATGAACGCCATTTTGGCGGCGTTATCTATCTTTTCCTGCGCGGCGTTGACGGCGACGATCCGCAGCAGGGAATTTACGCCACCCGACCAGACGGAGAATTGATCGCGTTGATGGACGAGATGTTTGCCGGTGCGGTACTGGAGGAGATGCAATGACAATCCAGAAACGATTGCTGGAGGCCGTAGAGCAAAAACAGCTCCGTCCTCTGGATGCACAGTTTGCGCTGGCGGTTGCCGGAAACGACAGCCCAGCCGTTACGCTGGCGGCGGCTCTGCTTAGCCGTGAAGCGGGCGAGGGGCACGTTTGTTTACCGCTTTCCCGGCTATCTTTACGCGAAGATGCCCATCCGCTGTTGAGCGCCTGGCTGTGCGAGGCCGGTGAACCGGAAGACTGGGCGGAATGTCTGCTGGCCTCCGCTGCGGTAAGTCACGGCGAACAGCCAACGCCGCTGGTGTTATATGACAATCGCCTGTATTTGAACCGTATGTGGAATAACGAACGCACGGTGGCCCGTTTTTTCAGTGAGGTAAACCAGGCCATTGAGGTGGATGAGCCTCGGTTGATCCGCACGCTGGAAGCGCTCTTCCCATCATCGGAGGGCGTTAACTGGCAAAAAGTGGCGGCGGCTGTGGCGTTGACCCGCCGTATATCGGTGATCTCCGGGGGACCAGGCACCGGTAAAACGACAACGGTAGCCAGGCTGCTGGCAGCATTGATTCAGATGGCGGAGGGGGAGCGTTGTCGTATCCGTCTGGCGGCGCCGACGGGAAAAGCGGCAGCGCGTCTGACGGCATCGCTGGGGGCTGCACTGCGTGAGTTACCGCTGACCGATGAGCAAAAGAAACGTATTCCCGATGATGCCAGTACGCTGCACCGATTGTTAGGTGCACAGCCAGGCAGCCAGCGTCTGCGCCACCATGCGGGTAATCCACTGCATCTGGACGTGCTGGTGGTGGATGAAGCTTCGATGATTGACTTGCCGATGATGTCGCGCCTTATTGAAGCGCTACCGCCGCACGGACGGGTGATTTTTCTTGGCGATCGTGACCAGCTTGCCTCCGTTGAGGCGGGGGCGGTGCTGGGGGACATTTGTGCATTTGTGAATGACGGATTTACCCCGGAACGTGCCAAACAACTCAGTCGGCTGACCGGTAGTCCCATTCCAGCGGGAGCCGGAACTCAGGCCGCGTCTTTACGTGACAGTTTATGCTTGCTGCAAAAGAGTTACCGTTTTGGCAGTGATTCTGGCATCGGCCAACTGGCTGCGGCCATTAATCGGGGTGACAAGACCGCGGTTAAAACCGTTTTCCAGCAGGGATTCAGCGATATCGAAAAACGCACGTTACGCAGCAGTGAAGATTATGCCGCGATGCTGGATGAAGCGCTGGCGGGGTATGGTCGCTACCTGGATTTACTGCGTGAAGGGGCAGCGCCGGACACCATTATTCAGGCCTTCAATGATTATCAGTTGCTGTGCGCACTGCGCGAAGGTCCATTTGGCGTTAGCGGATTGAATGAGCGCATTGAGCAGGCGATGGTGCAAAAACGTAAAATTCCCCGTTCGACGCACAGTCGTTGGTATGAGGGAAGGCCGGTGATGATTTCGCGCAATGACAGTTCGCTGGGGTTATTTAACGGTGATATTGGCATTGCGCTCGATCGTGGACAAGGGCTGAGGGTATGGTTTGCGCTGCCGGACGGTTCGATTAAGTCGGTGCAACCCAGCCGCTTGCCGGAGCATGAAACGACCTGGGCGATGACGGTGCACAAATCTCAGGGTTCTGAGTTTGACCATGCGGCGTTGATTATACCCAGCCAGCATTCCCCCGTGGTTACCCGCGAGCTGGTTTATACCGCGGTGACCCGTGCCCGCCGCCGCTTGTCGCTGTATGCCGATGAGCGGATTTTGAGTAGCGCCATTGCTACGCGCACTGAACGCCGCAGCGGATTGTCAGCATTATTTAATGACGGCCTGCAGTGTGCCTGATGGCGATGCTAACGCTTCTTATCAGGCCTACGGTGCCAGCGAGGTAGGCCGGATAAGGCATTTATGCCGCATCCGGCAATGACCACTATCCCAGATCCGCCATCAATACTTTTGACCGCCGCTGATAGTTGTACATCTCTTTTTTGCTTTCCGGCAGCAGATCGATATCGACCGGCGTGAAGCCGCGCTCCTGGAACCAGTGAATGCTGCGCGTCGTCAGCACGAACAGCTTGCTGAGCCCCATTTGTCTGGCCTGCACAGCGATCCGCTCCAGCAAAACTTCACCGCGGGATGAGCTACGGTAGTCCGGATGTACTGCCACGCACGCCATTTCACCAATCTTCTCCTCCGGAAAAGGGTACAGGGCGGCACAGGCAATGGTCAGATTATCGCGCTGAATTATGGTGAACTTGTCGATCTCCATTTCCAGTTGTTCACGGGAGCGACGCACCAGAATACCTTGCTGCTCCAAAGGACGAATCAATTCCAGAATGCCGCCAATATCGTTAATGGTGGCGCGACGGATCTGCTCGGCGCTTTCCATCACGATTTGCGTACCGATTCCATCGCGGGAGAACAGTTCTTGTAACAACGCGCCATCTTCCTGATAGCTGATCAGATGGCAGCGGCGCACGCCGCTACGACAGGCTTTAACGGCACCGCGCAGGAAACGCACCGTACCGGAGCTGTAATCACCTTTCTCTTCCTGTGACTCAACACGCGCTTGCGCTTCGTTGGGAAAGAGTTCGGAAACAATATCGCCATGATCGTTAGTCACCCCTTGAGAGGAGCAAAAACCGATCATTTTCTCTGCTTTCAGTTTGATCGCCAACTGGGTGGCAACCTCTTCGGAGGTCAGATTAAAGCTCTCACCGGTCACGGAAACAGCGACCGGGCCCAGCAGAACAATAGCGCCGCTGTCCAGTTGACGGTGAATCGCTTCTTCATCAATTCGACGAATACGTCCGCTATGGCAGTAATCCACACCGTCATCCACACCCAACGGTTGCGAGATAATAAAATTACCGCTGACCACATTGATGTGTGCACCCTGCAAAGGCGTATTGTTCAGGCTCATCGACAGGTGGGCGGTAATATCAAGCTGGAGCAAACCCGCAGCCTGCTTGACCAGCTCCAGGGTTTTGGCGTCGGTAACGCGCGTATTTTTGTGATACACCGGTTCATGGTGATGCGCGGCCAGATTGGCATCAATCTGCGGCCGTGCGCCATAGACCACGACAAGGCGAATGCCGAGGCTATGAAGGAGACCAATGTCATTGACGATACTGGAAAAGTTTTCATGCTCGATGGCTTCGCCGCCCAGCATAATGACAAACGTTTTTCCCCGATGGGTATTGATATAGGGAACAGAATGGCGGAATCCCTGTACCAGTTCGGTTCTACGCTCCTTCACCACGGCACACCCTCATTGCATGATTATTCGTAATTTGTGTATTTTTATTCTGTTTTGGCGCTATGCGCAAGCGTAATTTTTACCCCTGCCGAAGATTTTTCTCAGTAATGCCGTGAATATAAAAACAATGTTTACCCTTTTATAGATGACAGATTATGCGTCATTCGCTAAAGTTTCCGGTCAATTCGGACGTTTTACGTATTACCTCAATATAGATTTCTTTTGCTCGGGAGAAGCATGTCGGGATCCAACTCAGCAATCAGTCGCCGCCGTTTACTGCAAGGTGCGGGTGCTATGTGGCTTTTAAGCGTCAGCCAGGTCGGTTTGGCTGCCGTGAGTCAGGTCGTTGCCGTTCGTATCTGGCCTGCGTCCAGTTATACCCGCGTTACGGTGGAATCCAACCGTCTGCTGAAATACAAACAGTTTGCCCTGAGTAATCCTGAGCGTGTGGTTGTCGATATTGAAGGCGTCAATTTGAACTCGGTGCTCAAGGGCATAGGGACGCAGATCCGCCCGGACGATCCCTACATTAAGTCTGCACGCGTCGGGCAGTTTGACCCGCAGACCGTGCGGATGGTGTTTGAACTGAAACAAAATGTGAAACCGCAACTCTTTGCATTAGCGCCAGTTGCAGGCTTCAAAGAACGTCTGGTGATGGATCTCTATCCTGCCAATGCGCAGGATGTCCAGGACCCTCTGCTGGCGTTGCTGGAAGATTACAACAAAGGCGATTTGGATAAACAGGTGCCACCTGCGCAAAGCGGCCCACAGCCGGGTAAAGCGGGGCGCGATCGTCCGATTGTTATTATGCTTGACCCAGGCCACGGCGGAGAAGACTCCGGTGCCGTGGGGAAATACAAGACACGTGAAAAAGATGTGGTATTGCAGATAGCCCGTCGCCTGCGAGCGCTTATCGAGAAAGAAGGCAACATGAAGGTCTATATGACGCGCAATGAAGATATCTTCATTCCGTTAAAAGTGCGCGTGGCGAAAGCCCAGAAACAGCGCGCTGACCTGTTTGTTTCTATTCATGCCGATGCGTTTACCAGTCGCCAACCCAGTGGTTCGTCGGTGTTTGCACTCTCAACCAAAGGCGCGACCAGTACAGCGGCAAAATATCTGGCACAAACCCAGAACGCCTCGGATCTCATCGGTGGCGTCAGCAAAAGCGGCGATCGCTACGTCGACCACACCATGTTTGATATGGTGCAATCGCTGACCATCGCCGACAGCCTGAAATTTGGTAAAGCGGTATTGAATAAGCTGGGTAAAATTAACAACCTGCATAAGAACCAGGTTGAGCAAGCTGGATTCGCGGTGCTGAAAGCGCCGGATATCCCCTCTATCCTCGTGGAAACGGCATTTATCAGTAACGTCGAAGAAGAGCGTAAGCTGAAGACTGCGACCTTCCAGCAGGAAGTGGCAGAGTCGATTCTGGCAGGGATTAAAGCCTACTTTGCCGATGGCGCGACGCTGGCGAGAAGGGGATAAATACACGCCCTGGGCATTCTGACGCAATAAAATGTACGAATGCCCAGGGTGAAATATTATAGTTGAATTATTTACAGGGCTCGGTAATATCGTCAAGCGGGTGTCAATATCAATTTATATTTAGAGGGTATTAAATTATTGGATTGATTAATGCTTATCTTGCCTTATTTATGTTAAATGTATAATTTATTTTTATATCTATTTTTAATAGATAGATTTTTTGCATTTATTTTTTCCTAAAATAAACTTGACGCTTTTTTCTCGCTAGATAGTCTATCCTCACCTGAAATATAATCTTAATGTATTCTCCTCTGGTAGGAATACAATCACCACAAATTGTGGTACTCAGATAGGACTCTAAGCCCTGGATGAAATTAAATTTATTAAAGGATTAATCAATGAAAGCAAAAGTATTACTAGCTGCTATGGGGTTGGTTTTTGCAGGCTCCGTGCTGGCGGCCGGTCCTTATCAGGATAGTGCGGATATTCATTTCGCCGGTGAAGTATTAACTAACCTCTGCGCAGTTAGTGTCGATGGTGGCAGCACTGTTACATTAGATTCAACCGATGCCGGCGCCGTTGAAGCACAGGCAGGCAGCAATTTGATCAATGAGAAACCGTTCAGCATTACTGTCGACTGTTCAGGCGCCACCACAGCCATTACGGATGGAGGGCTTGCCACGATGACCGGCTACCTGACCGCGGCCTCTGGCACCGAGGTTGATGCTGCCACTCAGGCGCTGAAAAACATCGATACCACCGGTGCGGAGAACGTCGGCTTCGGCGTGAAGGATGATGCCGACAACCTGCAGACCTTTACTAGTGCAGATAGAGTCGCGAAGCCGTTAACGGCTAGCGATAATAAATATACATTTGACTATAAAGTCGGTTATATGAAAGTGGCTAGTGGCGTAACGCCGGGCCTGGTCGCAGCCAACAGCACCTTCGTTGTCGATTACCAGTAATTGCTCGTCTGTTCGGGAAATATACTTTTTCCCGAACGTTTTAATATTGAAACTGATGGATTGTTATTGATCACAAGTGTTGCTCAAGGATGGCAATAATGAAAATAATTAAGGCGGTTTTATTCCCCGCGCTTTATTTAATATTAATTGTACCTGCCCCTGCCGCCGAATTTACCGTTACGGGTATGATTAATAAAACCACCTGTGCGATCAATGATGATAACAACGGCGAGATCGTTTTACCGGATATCCAGGTAGGCCGGATGCGAACCAGCACAGGCGACATCGCCAGCACCGAGCACATTACCGTTTCCTGCGATGACCCGGCCGCCTTTACAACCGTCGAGGGGCGTTTCACCACCAACGGCGCGGTCGATCCCGCTACTCTTGCGCTAAAAAACCTGATTACCGACGCCAGCGGCGCTAAAGACGTCGGCGTGCAAATTATCGATCCCGCCAGCCATACCGTCATCACCCCTAATGCGCAGGAGTCCAGCGTAACGTTGACCCTGAATCAGGGTCAGGCCACGTTCGATTTTGGCTTTGCCTACGTCAATCTGGGCGCCGCCGAGGTGGGCGACGTCCGTGTCGAAACGACGTTTATCGCTACCTATCAATGAGGGATATCGCGTGAAGCACTCAGCAATGATTCCGGTGGTGCTTGCTCTTTTCAGCCTCCCGACGTGGGGCGATACCGCTTTCACGCAAAGTAACTCGCGCGACTATGTGGTTAGCGGCCGCGTGGTGGAGGATGCCTGCACTTTATCCCTGTCAGGAGACCGTTTAACAACATCAGCTTATGGCTGGCTACAAATGAAGCTGGGCACCGTAGGGTTTGGTTTTACCCAACTGTCTGACAGCTATGGCCCTTTCACAAATACGGTCCCGCCGATGGGAGAGATGTTAACTACCGCAGACTTACGGCTGACGGTGCTATGCTCGGCTTCGATGACGGGGACCATGATCACGGTGACCATTACCACCACCGATACGGTTGATGCCGAGACTAAGGCAGTTACCAATCGCTACGGTGACGGTACCCAAGGTGATTTCGGCATCAAACTCTATAACAAGGACGACAAGCAAGACATTGACTTTACCACCGCCACCGCCAGCTCGGTTGAGCTAACCTCGTCAACGGAGGAGGGCAACAGCGCACAGGCGGAAATTAATTACCAGGTCGGTATGGTGCGTTACGGCGCTCGAATTATGAATACGAATATAAATGCGCACATTGTTTTTAACGTCGACTATGAATAAGGAAATAAGAGTGCGCTACATATTACTTATTTTGCTGTGGTTCTGCATCAGTTTCCCGGCACGCTCCCAGCCTACCAGCGACACCCTGGCTCTGGATATTTCTGGTGACGTCACCATCATAGCTTGCGCTACGTGGATTGAAGACGGCACGGGCCTTATGACAAGCGTAATAAAACTGCCGATCGTCCCGCTGAGCGAACTACAGCCCGCCCAGGCGGGAGTCGGCAAAACAGCTTTCAAAGTCAATTTCCAGTGTTCCTACCAGAATATTCTGGATATTTATGAGGATGGTGGATTCGATCGTTTATCTGTGCGTTTCACTGCCAGAAGCGAAATAGACCCCACGACGCAGATTTTAAAAAATGATCATGCGCGAAATACCAACGGCGCAGAAGATATTGGTTTTTTAATTAGAGACAGCGCCAATAACGCCGTCCAGTTCGAAAATGACACCGACCCCAGCGACTGGGAGTCGTCGAGAACTAACACCGTTTCAGTTGTTTGTGAACACATTGGTCCGCAATATCAGCCAGCGCCAGAGGATGTCGAAGCAGCCGAAACAAAGGGAACCTGTAGTTCGTATTCCTTCCCTTATACCGTGGAATATGCCACCTATGGCGACAGCCCTGGGCCGGGTTTAGTCGATGCCGATGCCACGGTGACCGTTGACTGGCAATAACGATTTTCTGTTTCTAAAAAACGCTCCAATAAATCAAAGAAAGGAATCATTGATGAAATATTCATATTTATTTTTCACCCTATTTGCGACGGGTGCGCTCAGTACTCCGGCATTATCCAGCGTGGTGGTACAGGGAACCCGGGTTATTTATCCCGCATCAGCGAAAGAAATTACCGTCAAAATGACGAACCAGGGTAAAACGCCGCTGCTGGTGCAATGCTGGCTTGATGACGGCCATGAAAATGGCGACCCGGCAAAAATGAAATTACCCTTTATTGTCACCCCGCCGGTTTCCCGCCTTGACCCGGCAAAAGGCCAGAGCGTACGTATTACCTGGACCGGCCAGGCCCTACCGCAGGACCGGGAAACAATTTACTGGTTTAACGTCTTAGAAATTCCGCCCAAAACCACCAGCGCCGAAGGAAGCAGCAAGTTAAACCTCGCGCTGCGCTCGCGCATTAAATTCTTCTACCGGCCGAAAAACTTGTCCGGCAGTTTTATTGATGCGCTGAATAACGTCAGTTGGAGCATTGCCAATAACGCCATCACGCTGAAAAACGCCTCCCCTTACTATTTATCCATCGTCGGCGGCAACGTCTGGGTGGGGGAGAAAAAATATACCTACAAAGCCAAAATGCTCAGCCCGTTTTCCGAGCAGAATTTTGCCGTTCCGCAGCTGACTACCTCGGCGGTCAGCAAAGTCAGTTGGACAGGTCTGAACGATTATGGCGCTGTCACCGAGGTCGTTAAAACCACCCATTAATCTTTGGGAAAAGGGATATATGCGCTATTCATCAGGACCTTTTTATTTACCGCCATTGCTGGTCGGTCTGTTTTGGCTGTCCGACGTCATTGCCGACGAGCCAGCGGCGGTAGCTGGTGCGTCAACGCCCGCGCCGGAAGCCAGCACGGACCCCGAAGCCGTTGAGTTCAGCAGCGCCTTTTTGATGGGCGATGCCGGCAGCCAGCTAGACCTGAAACGCTTTTCTCGCGGTAACCCGGTGCTGCCAGGGCGCTATAACGTCAACCTATGGCTCAACGGCAAAGAAAAGCTCAAAACGGCGGTCACCTTTAACGAGAATGGCACCGACTATGCCACGCCCTGCTTCACCCGCAGCCTGCTGGAGCAGATGGACGTCAACCTCGACTCGCTTGATATCGCCGATGATGAAGAAACCTGCTACGTGCTATCGCAGGTGCTGGATAACAGCAATGTCCGCTATGATCCGCTCACCCAGCAGTTGGATGTCACCATTCCGCAAATTCACCTGATTAGCCGCCCGCCAGGTTATGTCTCGCCGTCGCGCTGGGATGAAGGCGTCCCGATGGCAATGCTCTCCTATAACAGCAACGGCTGGCATGCGGAGAATGACGGCAGCACCCAGGACACCTTCTACACCGGTCTGCTGTTCGGCATCAACATGGGCGCGTGGCGTCTGCGTTCCAACGGCGCCTATAACTGGGATAACGACAACGGCGGCGAATACAGCAGCTACGATCTGTTCATCGAGCGCGATATCGCGGCCCTGCAGGGCAAGCTGGAAATGGGCGATGTCAGAACCACGTCCGACGTGTTGGATTCGGTGTCGTTAGACGGCGTCCATCTGTACCACGATAACCAGATGAATCCGGCGTTCAACAACTACGTGCCGACCATTCGCGGCGTCGCCAGCAGCAATGCGAAAATTACCGTCCGCCAGCGAGATCGCATCGTCACGCAGGTTACCGTACCACCGGGGCCGTACGCCATCAGCGATTATTTCGCCGCGCAGAACGGTAGCGATCTTGATGTGACCGTTGAAGAGACAGACGGTAGCATCCATACCTTTTCCGTTCCCTTTGCCTCCGTCGCCCACTTGCTGAGCCCCGGCCAGGTCGACTGGGATTTTGGCGCAGGCACCGTCGATAAAAACCAGGTGGACGAAACCATCCAGGTTGCCACGTTTTCCGGCGCCTACGGCGTCAATAACCTGTTTACCCTCTATGGCGGCGCGCAGTGGGCGGAAAGCCTGTACGCTGCCGGCATGGCGGGCATCGCCATGAACACGCTGGTCGGCGCGTTTGCCATGGACGTCACCCACTCCTCCACCAACGTGGAAGACGAAGGCACGCTCACCGGGCAGAGTTACAGCATCAACTACAGCAAAAGTTTTGACGCCACTGACACGACCTTTAGCGTCACCGGCTACCGCTTTTCTTCGGAGAACTACCTGTCGTTAAACGACGCCCTGTCGTTACAGAACACCCTCGACGATTATGCCGATGAGCACGATACCGACCAGCAAAGCGCTATGCATGCCTACTCGCGTACCCGTAACCAGGTTCAGGCCAATATCTATCAGGACATCACCATCGGCGAGGAAAACTACGGCTCGTTCTATCTTAACGGCACCTGGAGCAACTACTGGGGAGATGACGGCAACACCTCCGAATACGCTTTGGGCTACAGCAGCAGCATTGGCCGGGTGAGCTACAGCATCTCAGTGCAGCGCAGCTATGACAGCTACGGCGAAAAGGATGACACCATCAACCTTGGCTTTTCCATCCCGTTAGGCAGCAGTTCCAGCGTAGATAAGCCGGCATTCAGCAGCCTGAGCATGAACACCACCAGCGACCTGAAAGGCAACGACAACATCAACACCACCGTGACTGGCAACTCCAGCGATAATCGCTACAACTACAGCCTCAACGCCAGCAGCAGCCGTAATAAGGACAGTGAAGATCTCACCACCATAGGCAGTTGGCTGACCTACAACGGCGACCGAACCACCGGCTCGCTGTCGGTAACGGAAGGGCTAAACGGTGACGAACAATATTCGCTCAGCGCCTCCGGCGGCGTGCTGCTGCACAGCGGCGGCCTGACGCTGGCGTCGGGCTATCTTAGCTCCGACACCACCATGGCGCTAGTGCGCGCCGTAGGGGCGAAAGGCGCATCCGGAACTTCTGGTAATGGCGCGGTTGACCGCTTCGGTAACCTGGTGGTGACCGGCCTGAGCCCGTATCGTGAAAATACCGTCGGGCTGGATATCTCCACCATGGAAAATGACGTGGAGATCGGCAACACCACCGCCGTCGTCGTCCCTACCAGCGGCGCGCTGGTGCGTATTGATATTGAAACCGATGCCCGCAAGGCTTTTATGCTTGAGCTGGTGCGCGATGACGGCGGTTTTATTCCGCTGGCCGCCGACGTTAAGGACGATAAAGGCGCCTCCATCGGCACCGTCGGCCAGGCGGGTATCGCGTTTGTTCGCGGCACTGATGACAACGGCACCCTCTCCGTCGTCTGGGGTGCCAGCAGCGAGGAGCGCTGCCGCGTCACCTACAGCCTGAGCAGCGATACCGCCGTGGTGGGTAAATCCCCGTTCCTGGCCAACCAACGCTGCCAGATGTCTACCGCGAAATCAGGAGTTAGTCATGCGCAATAAATCCTCTGCTTACCCGCTATGGGGGCTACTGGGGCTCCTGCTGTTAGCCACTGCCATACTGTTAACCGCACGCCCGTCTGGCGCGGCCGACACCGATACCACGCTTAACTGCTATTCATCATCGGCGTACTATTGTAAGGGCGAAAAGCAAGAGGTCGAGGTCACCTTTAAAGCGTCGTTCGTCGAACCTTCCTGCGAGGTGACGGTACCCACTCAGATCACGCTGCCGGATGCCATTATCAGCGATTTTTTGGCGAGCGGAGGAGGCTCCCTGAATCTGCTCTCATCTGACGGCGGAGGGTCACCAGATATCTACACCAATTTTGACATCACGCTCGCAGGATGCGAGGAAGTGGATCAAGATATATGGCCAACGATGAAGCTGGTGTTTACCGATCTGGGCACGACCACTGGCACGACGGGCATATTTGCAGCGGATGCGCCGCCCCGCGACGACGTCGGTTTTGTCATCTTCAGTACCAATGGCGAAACCGTGGACAACGTACTCACCATTCCACCAAAGTTTAAAAATGACGGGATTTACGAAGGGTTGGCTTACCACTTTAAAGCGCGAATGCAGGTTTACCCTAACGTAACAAGCATTACCCCTGGCCCGGTGGTGGGCAGCGTTAGCGTTGTGGCTAATTATGAATAAAGGAATATCACGATGAAAAAATATGGGCTGGTGCTTTTGTTGCTGATTTTTAGCCGCTCAGTGTTCGCTGAAGGATGTTTTTTTGAATACAATAACCCTCAGAGCATTTATCTTACGCTCGGTAATACTCAGCAGGTAAGCCTGTCAGATAATACATCCGGACTACAGTTGATTCAAACATATGACGCCGGGGGTGGAGGAGCTTTAAAGTCATATTGGAACGAGACTGGAACGGGCACGGCGTTGTCCGTGTTCCAAGTCCCCCCCATATCGTCGTCGTTACGAACAACCAAAACCAGTAATGGCGCTGTGTTATTCCCTATCGACAACGTGAGCACTGCGCAGGAGTCGGGTTTTGCCTTTGCATTTAAAGTTAACAATGGCTCACGTTCAGCCTATATTACACAGATAGGGACTATACAGGATTCCGCCGCGGGGAAAAACATATTATTCTCGAACCTGACGAAAGAGGAGTGCAATAGTTCAACCTGGAGTTTCACAGTTGAATTGTGGCATGTGGATAATAATTACCGGGACGAACGGAAATTATCGGCAATAAAACCAATCGAGGGCCCGTCTTACTTTGCATTGTATTTTCCCGGCTACTATCGTGGGGTGATGACTAACAGTACAGCCATGATTTATTTTGCAGGTGGCACCAGCATTCCCGTTGCTCCAGTAACATGCAATCTGTCGGTAAACAGCAATATGATTGATTTTGGCAATCTGTATCTCCGCGACCCCGATAGCTGGCCAACAAAAGAGGTGATCTTAACCAGCAATAATTGTTCACAGGTCGGCACGGCGCAGCTGCGCATACTCTCCAACGGTCATCAATACTCATCAAAGGTGCTCGCATTGGGAAATCAGCTGACCGGCGATAACGCCGCCAAAGACATCTTAGTAAGGTTTACCACCAAGTCTGGCGCGAGTATTAATCTCGATACATCAGAATGGGATAACGGTCTGAGCTGCGATACCGATACCCTGTCGTTCGCCAGTGACGGTTTTATCAGTTCCTGCACCCATACGGTGATTGCCAATATATACCCACTCTGGGGTGGGGAGGCGACAACCGGCGACTTTGAAACCAGCGCCACCTTCAGCATCACCTACTACTAGCCATCATCAACCATCATCAGCGTATTTTCAAACGTACGTCCGTGCATATAGGCGAACGGCGCGATCTCAACCTTACCGATTTCTGGGCGCAGGCAATATTGCATAAAGGAGGCGCCCAGTCGTTTCACCAACATGTCATAGACGGGGCAGAACTAAGGGGCAAATGTCTCTGAGATATCTCTGGGCAGGGACCCCAGGTCTTCATCGGCCTGAAGGACGGGACGCGTCATTGATCACTATTAACCCATACAGGCGGACGGCAGATACAAAAAAACCGCATCAAGCTCAACGCTTTTGCGGTTTTATTTTTAAGGCCTTATTAAGCGACCTTAACAGATTGTGTTGGTTGCGGGGGCCGGATTTGAACCGACGACCTTCGGGTTATGAGCCCGACGAGCTACCAGGCTGCTCCACCCCGCGTCCGTCTTTTTGCTTTGTATTTCAAACCACATCCGCGTTGGCTTTCCTCGTTCACCTCAGTCACTTACTGGAGTAAGCTCCTAAGGATTCACTGCGTCGCCGCCTTGCTGTGATTCGAACTACTTTGCAAAAACTTTACATCAAATTTTAATTGGTTGCGGGGGCCGGATTTGAACCGACGACCTTCGGGTTATGAGCCCGACGAGCTACCAGGCTGCTCCACCCCGCGTCCGTCATTACTCTTCCATCGAGTAACGTTACTGCTTCTGATTTTAATTGGTTGCGGGGGCCAGATTTGAACTGACGACCTTCGGGTTATGAGCCCGACGAGCTACCAGGCTGCTCCACCCCGCGTCCGTGGATGCGCACTATACTCTGCTCGCATTTTCATGCAACCCTTTTTTCACCTTGATCACGTTTTTAGGCTGAAAATGAACAAAAACAACGCATTCTGGATTGTTTTTTGCGCAAAATTTGCGTTGGGGTATGCATACGCATTTCATTAGCTACGGGGGTTTGTTATCTTCGTCTCGCATTCAGGCAACATAAGACGAGAACAATGAAAGGACGTTGGGCAAAATATCTTCTGGCGGGAGCGGTTGTCGCAATGCTCGCCGCGTGTTCCTCAAAACCCACCGATCGTGGGCAGCAATATAAAGACGGGAAATTTACCCAGCCTTTCTCACTGGTGAACCAGCCTGATGCGGTTGGCGCGCCAATCAATGCCGGTGATTTCGCCGAGCAGGTTAATCAGATCCGTAGCGCATCGCCACGTTTATATGGCAACCAGAGCAATGTCTACGATGCTATCCAGCAGTGGTTACGGGCGGGCGGTGATACGCGCAGCATGCGTCAGTTTGGTATTGATGCCTGGCAAATGGAAGGGGCGGACAATTACGGTAACGTCCAGTTTACCGGTTACTACACGCCGGTTATTCAGGCGCGCCACACGCGTCAAGGTGAGTTCCAGTATCCTATCTATCGCATGCCGCCAAAACGTGGGCGCTTACCCTCTCGGGCCGAGATCTACGCAGGCGCGCTAAGCGACAATTACATTCTGGCGTACAGCAACTCCCTGATGGACAACTTTATTATGGATGTTCAGGGCAGTGGTTATATCGATTTTGGCGACGGCAGCCCGCTTAACTTCTTTAGCTATGCCGGGAAAAACGGCCACGCCTATCGCAGTATTGGTAAAGTGCTGATCGATCGCGGTGAAGTGAAGAAAGAAGATATGTCGATGCAGGCCATTCGCCATTGGGGTGAAACGCACAGCGAGGTCGAAGTGCGTGAGCTGCTGGAGCAGAACCCATCGTTTGTCTTCTTTAAGCCGCAATCTTTTGCGCCGGTGAAAGGGGCCAGTGCGGTACCGCTGATTGGTCGCGCATCCGTGGCGTCAGACCGTAGTATTATCCCGGCAGGTACGACGTTACTGGCGGAAGTTCCTCTGCTGGACAATAACGGGAAATTCACCGGTCAGTATGAATTACGTCTGATGGTCGCGTTGGATGTCGGTGGGGCGATTAAAGGCCAGCACTTCGACATCTATCAGGGTATTGGTGCAGACGCCGGACACCGTGCCGGGTGGTATAATCACTACGGACGCGTGTGGGTGCTGAAAACAGCGGCCAACGCGGGTAACGTATTTAGCGGTTAATTGCCGAATGACGGCTGCGCTTTATCAGGCCTGCTCAATAATGTAGGCCGGATAAGCGAAGCGCCATCCGGCAGTCATACTGCTCGGTATTAATGAATTTGAGGTTCTATGTCTGTGGTTATCAGTGACGCCTGGCGTCAGCGTTTTGGCGGCACGGCACGCCTGTATGGCGAAAATGCGCTGCAGCTGTTTGCCCAATCGCACGTTTGTGTCGTTGGAATTGGCGGTGTGGGATCGTGGGCGGCGGAAGCGCTGGCGCGTACCGGTATTGGCGCGATTACTCTCATCGATATGGATGATGTGTGCGTCACTAATACTAACCGTCAAATCCATGCTTTGCGTGATAACGTCGGCCTGGCGAAAGCTGAGGTGATGGCCGAACGTATCCGCCAGATTAACCCGGAGTGCCGGGTGACCGTGGTTGATGATTTTGTCACGCCGGATAACGTTGCCGAATATATGAGCGCAGGATTCTCGTATGTTATTGATGCAATTGATAGCGTGCGCCCAAAAGCGGCGCTGATCGCATATTGCCGACGTAATAAAGTTCCGCTGGTGACCACCGGCGGTGCGGGGGGACAGATTGATCCCACGCAGATTCAGGTGGTTGATTTGGCAAAAACCATCCAGGACCCACTGGCGGCCAAGCTACGTGAACGGCTGAAAAGTGATTTTGGGGTGGTGAAAAACAGCAAAGGCAAGTTGGGCGTGGATTGCGTGTTTTCGACGGAGGCGTTAGTTTACCCGCAGGCAGATGGCTCGGTGTGTGCAATGAAGGCCACGGCGGAAGGGCCGAAGCGTATGGATTGTGCATCCGGGTTTGGCGCTGCCACCATGGTGACGGCGACTTTTGGTTTTGTGGCCGTGTCCCATGCGCTGAAGAAGATGATGGCGAAGGCGGCACGCCAACCCTGATTGTGTCGGATGGCGCTGCGCTATCCGACCTACTGTTCACGCCGTGTTATAGGCCGGATAAGACGCATCAACGTTGCCATCCGGCATCCTGAGCTGCCTCAACGAGCGCATTCAGCCCCTGACTACGTGATGCGCTCAGTTGTGCGCTTAAGCCCAACTCATCAAATAATGCCATCGGTGAGCGCGCCTGTAACTCCGCGGTAGTTTTACCTTCGATAGCAGTGAGTAGTACCGCCAGCAGGCCGCGTACAATTCGGCCTTCACTATCACCGAAGAAGTGAAGTGTGCCATTCTTATGCAGACTGTATCCCAGCCAAACGCGGTTTTCACATCCGGCAATCTCTTTTGCCTGCGCTTTCAGATCATCCGAAAGGGCCGGAAGTTGCTTACCCAGTAAAATAAGTTGACGATATTTATCTTCCCACTGGGTGAGCGGGATAAAAGTATTCCGTAACGTCTCTTCCGTTACGATTGTGCCAAACGGGTGTCCGGCGAACAGAGGGTTTGTCATTAGTCCACCAATATTTCCAGTGCGCGGTCAACGGCAGTGACCAACGCATCCACATCGCTTTGCGTATTATAGGGTGCAAATGAGGCGCGCAGCGTCCCGGAGACGCCCAGCTCCGCCAGCAACGGTTGCGCACAGTGCTGTCCGGCGCGCAGCGCAATGCCATACTCAGCCAGCAGCGTCACCATATCGCTGTGGTGCACACCTATAAAATCAAAGGCTAACAGGCTTGAGTCCTGGCAACGGAAGGAGCGAAATCCCGGCCGTTTCGCCAGCGCATCTTCTGCTAGCGTTGCCAGACTGCGGCTCCAGTTTTCGGCTTGCACGATATCAATATCCGCAAGCCATTCAAGCGCCGCACTTAATCCAATGACGCCCGCAACGTTCGGCGTGCCTGCCTCAAGCTTCCACGGTGCCGCTTGTGTGGTGAAACCGTCAAAGCTGACTTCGCTAATCATTTTACCGCCGCCGAGCCACGGTGACATGGCCTCCAACAGTTCGGGTTTACCATACAGTACGCCAATACCCGTCGGACCATATAATTTGTGACCAGAAAAAGCATAGAAATCAATATCTAACTGCTGGACGTCAGCGGGGAAATGTACAACGCCCTGAGCGCCATCCACCATCACCACCATGCCTGCTGCATGAGCAAGCGTAATCGCGCGGGCTAAGTCAGGGCAGCCGCCGGTGACGTTCGACATCTGACCGAGAGCCAGAATGCGACTGCGCGGAGTGATGAGGTCAACCAGACGCTCGACGTCCGGTAGCAAATGGGCATTGAGCGGAAGCTTGACGACTTTAGCCCCCGTTTGCTCCGCCACCATCAGCCAGGGAACCAGGTTGGCATGATGCTCCGCCACGCTGACGATAATCTCGTCGCCCGGTTGTAAGCGCGGACGCGCATAGCTTTGGGCAACCATGTTGATAGCCTCCGTCGTACCGCGGGTCCAGACCACCGTCTTGTCATCGGGAGCATTGATGAGACGTGCGACTTTTTCCCGTGCGGCCTCATAGCGTGCGGTCAGACGCTGGGCCTCAGCAAACTGGCTGCGATGGACGTTCCCGGCGCTCAGGCTATAAAACTGATGGGTCGCCTCAATCACCGCCTGCGGTTTCAATGCCGTCGCGGCGCTATCGAGATAGACGCCTGCATCGTTGAGTGCGGGAAATTGTGCGCGAAACTGCGTGGGGTTAAAAGCGTTCATGGTATTCCTCAGTTCAGTAAACGGATCGTGGCGCAAAAAGGGCGCAGACACAAGGGTTGCGCTAACCATCGGAATCCTCTGGATATCCCGGCGAAGTCTGTGCAGTGTCTTATGCTAAATAGTGTTAGGCGAATAATTTTGCCTGTTATGGAATTCGTTTTATCTGGCATAAATTGCTGTGAGGAGAAGAATATGAAAAAGACTGCCGCCATAATCTCTGCCTGTATGCTGACTTTTGCCCTGAGCGCCTGTTCCGGTCCGAATTACGTGATGCACACCAACGATGGCCGGACAATCGTGTCTGACGGTAAGCCAAAGACCGATAATGAGACAGGAATGATTTCGTATAAAGACGCTAACGGCAACAAACAGCAGATTAACCGTACCGATGTGAAAGAGATGGTGGAACTGGAGAAATAGCCGGTCGTCATTGGCAGACACACGGACAAAAAAAAGCACCGCAATTTGGCGGTGCTACATTAATCACTATGGACAGACAGGGTAAATGTACAGGAAGTGAAAAAGGGTAGCTTTGCTACCATGGTCTGAATCGCAGACCAATTGCAAACACAACAACACAACATCACAACCGTAAGCCAAAAGCCCACCAGAACACGCATTCCGATAAAACTTTTCGTTCCGGCTTCAGGAAGTGCCGCCACTATAGGTATTTGCTGGTAGAACCTCAACGGACAATTTATAATGGCTCAGATTAAAAAAACTAATAGGTTACAACCTGTTAGCTAATTGTTAAATTCATTTAACATCAAAGCCTAAAAGTCATGTCAAAACGATTACCACCCTTAAATGCGTTACGTGTTTTTGATGCTGCCGCACGCCATTTAAGCTTTACGCGCGCAGCAGAAGAACTTTTTGTGACGCAGGCCGCAGTAAGTCACCAAATCAAGTCACTTGAGGATTTTTTGGGGCTGAAGCTGTTCCGTCGGCGCAATCGATCGCTGTTGTTGACGGAAGAAGGTCAAAGCTATTTCCTCGACATCAAAGAGATTTTTTCGCAATTAACCGATGCGACGCGTAAACTTCAGGCACGCAGTGCAAAAGGCGCGCTTACCGTCAGTTTATTGCCCAGTTTTGCGATTCAATGGCTGGTGCCCAGACTCTCTAGCTTTAACTCAGCTTATCCGGGAATCGATGTCAGGATCCAGGCCGTGGACCGTCAGGAAGATAAACTGGCCGACGACGTCGATGTGGCTATTTTCTACGGACGCGGCAACTGGCCTGGCTTACGCGTAGAGAAATTGTACGCAGAATACTTGCTACCCGTTTGCTCTCCTTTGTTGCTGACCGGCGATAAACCGCTGAAGACGCCTGAGGATCTGGCAAAACATACGTTATTGCACGACGCATCACGGCGTGACTGGCAAGCTTATACGCGCCAGCTGGGTCTGAATCATATCAACGTACAGCAGGGGCCTATCTTCAGCCATAGCGCCATGGTGCTACAGGCCGCTATCCATGGACAGGGCGTTGCGTTGGCCAATAACGTTATGGCGCAGTCCGAAATTGAAGCCGGACGTCTGGTTTGTCCTTTTAATGATGTTCTGGTCAGCAAAAACGCATTTTATCTTGTTTGTCATGACAGTCAGGCAGAACTGGGTAAAATAGCCGCCTTCCGTCAGTGGATACTGGCGAAAGCGGCCACGGAACAAGAAAAATTCCGCTTTCGTTATGAACAATAATTTACGTAGGGTATTAACATGACCAGCCGTTTTATGCTGATTTTTGCCGCCATCAGTGGCTTTATCTTTGTAGCTCTGGGAGCCTTTGGGGCACATGTTCTGAGTAAAACCCTCGGCGTTGTTGAAATGGGGTGGATTCAGACTGGCCTTGAGTATCAGGCATTTCATACGCTGGCTATTTTTGGTCTGGCCGTTGCCATGCAGCGACGTATTAGCATTTGGTTTTACTGGAGTAGCGTGTTTCTGGCATTAGGGACCGTGCTGTTTAGCGGCAGTCTGTATTGCCTCGCGCTTTCTCATTTACGCCTGTGGGCGTTTGTTACCCCTGTCGGTGGCTTTAGCTTCCTTGTAGGCTGGGCACTGATGTTAGTGGGCGCTATTCGATTGAAACGTAAGGGCGTAAGCCATGAATAAGGTTGTATTGTTGTGTCGCCCGGGTTTTGAAAAAGAGTGCGCCGCAGAAATTACGGATAAAGCAGGGCGTCGCGAAATCTTTGGTTTCGCCCGCGTCAAAGAAAATGCGGGTTATGTCATCTTTGAATGCTATCAGCAGGAAGATGCGGAAAAGCTCGTTAAAGAGTTACCGTTTAGCTCGCTGATTTTTGCTCGCCAAATGTTTGTTGTCGGCGAGCTACTGCAATATTTGCCGCCGGAAGACCGCATCACACCGATCGTCGGTATGCTGCAGGGCGTGGTGGAGAAAGGCGGTGATTTACGTGTCGAAGTTGCCGACACCAATGAAAGCAAAGAGCTGGTTAAATTTTGCCGCAAATTTACCGTACCGCTGCGCGCCGCGCTGCGTGAAGCGGGTGTGCTGGCAAAGCATGAAACGCCAAAACGCCCGGTAGTGCACGTCTTCTTTATTGCGCCTGGCTGTTGCTACACCGGCTACTCCTGGCCTGATAATAACTCGCCGTTCTACATGGGCATTCCACGACTGAAATTCCCGGCGGATGCGCCGAGCCGTTCAACGCTGAAGCTGGAAGAGGCGCTGCATGTGTTTATTCCTGCCGATGAGTGGGATGAGCGTCTGGCCAATGGAATGTATGCCGTTGATTTAGGAGCATGTCCTGGCGGTTGGACCTACCAACTGGTTAAACGCAATATGTGGGTGTACTCGGTGGATAATGGTCCGATGGCGCAAAGCCTGATGGATACCGGGCAGGTCACCTGGCTGCGCGAAGATGGATTTAAGTATCGCCCGAATCGTAACAACATCTCGTGGATGGTCTGCGATATGGTGGAGAAACCGGCCAAAGTTGCTGCGCTGATGGCGCAATGGCTGGTGAATGGCTGGTGCCGCGAGACGATTTTTAACCTTAAGCTGCCGATGAAAAAGCGCTACGAGGAAGTGTCGCAAAACCTGGCTTATATTCAGGCACAGCTCGATGAGCATGGCGTGAATGCGCAGATTCAGGCGCGTCAGCTTTATCACGACCGTGAAGAAGTCACCGTGCACGTGCGTCGTCTGTGGGCTGCCGTCGGTGGTCGCCGCGACGAACGATAATCGTTATTTGCCGGATGGCGGCGTAAACGCCTCATCCGGCCTGGATTGTTTCAATCATTTCTGTATCTGAAATAATATGCGTCACATGTTCCAGATGCCCAATCTGCGCCTCACCCGAGCGATTAAATTTACTCTTATCAATCAATAATAATGACTGCGCCGCACGCTTAAGCAGGATGGATTTAAAATCGGCGTTGGTAGCATTTGAATCCCAGAGTGTACCGTCGCGGTCGATCCCCTCGCAGGAAAAGATGAACAGGTCGATATCAAGCGGCTTTAGCTGCGAGATGAGCGATGGATTAACGTAGCAACCGTATTTGCGCTCAAGTCGACCACCGGAACTGATCAGCTGAATATTTTCACGTTTTCCCAATTCGAGGCAAATCGGTTGGCTATTCGTAAATACGTGAATGTTAATGTCTGGCAACAGGCGAGCCAGGTACCAGCAAGTAGAGCTGGCATCCAGCGCGATCACCATACCTTCCTCTATCCACGTTAACGCGTCTCTGGCGATATCTGCTTTGTGGGAATAATGGCTTTTCAGTCTGATATGAAACGGCTCGCCGCAGTCCTGGTTTACCCGATGTATCACTTTGGCGCGCCCGTGATGACGCAGTACCTTACCCTGCGCCTGCAGTTGCGTAAGATCGCGACGGATAGTTTCTTTACTGACATTGAGCTGTGAGGATAAGGTTTCCGTCGTCAGACTTTTATGGTTGCTCAACAGACTCAGGATCGCTTGCAGGCGTGCTGCTTTCATGTTTTCTCACCCCATCATGCGACGAATGCCCGTACCTGCCGGGCATTCAGGTAAGAGATTATGGCGTTACCCCTTTTTTTAACAGGATATTTCCGTACTTTGCCCGCTCCCCTGTAATAACGATTGCGAATACTTTTTGTGCGCGTTCATAAAATGCATAACGGTCAATGCGCGTGATGTCCGGGCAAGGTGCTTGTAATGACAGTGCCTGCCGATATCGCGCTTCTACGTCGGGGTCGAGTGAGTCTCCATCGACGGCGGCCATCATCACCAGTGGTGGGGCGTAACTGTCCAGTTCAAACAGCGGAATAATCGCCCGCAACAGGTCGCTGACCTGCAGACCATCGGCCCGGATAACCTGTGGCCCCATACTGTGGGCCGGAAAGTGGGCGTCGGAAAAGATAATCTCATCACCGTGACCCATTTCAGCCAGCACCTTTAACAGATCAGGGGAAATTAAGGGGGAAATCGTTTTGAGCATGTCACTCGACTCCTGTGAATACGGGTTCTGTTTGTGGATAGAAGTAACGATATTGATAGTCCACCTGCGCACGAGCCTGCTCGGGAGAGGCAAATTCGCCGATACCGGACCAGGCAAACATCGCTGCACCGGCAACCGTCGTTTCGGCATCATCTAGCACTTTGATGGGAATACCCAAAACGTTCGCTTTTATCTGATTCCATAGTGCATTACGACTTCCTCCACCAACCAGAAGTAGCTCTGTTGCGTTGAAATGACCGATGGTTTCCAGTGTGTGTAGATTGTGCTGCAACTGGGCCGTCAATCCTTCCAGCGCAGCGCGGTAAAAGTGTCCGCGGGTACTGTTGAGTGTGACGCCCTGCCAGCCGGCACGCGGACTGGCAAGCAGGTCGCAGTGCATGGTTATCCCTTCAGCGCCCGCCGGGACGGCCTGCGCTTCATCAATGAGCGCTTGCCAGGGGGTGTCGGGTGTCCACAGCAACTTACGTACCCACTCAAGCACGCCGGAAGCCAGCCACTGCATACCGGGGTTATAGAGTCCCGGCCGGCTGTCCAGTTCACAGGTAGACCCCACATAGTCGCTGAGTAAGGCAGTATTCACCTGGGCGCTGCGTACCATCAGTATTTCCCATGTACCGGAAGAGAGCACGGGTTCGTCTGGCTGCGCGCCTGCGCCAAAGAGCGCAAACTGCGTGTCGTGTCCGGCAGAGATAACCGGAATGCCCGCGTTGAGCCCAAGTTGCTTTGCCGCGTCATTTTTCAACGTGCCGATCTGCTCTCCCGCTTCAATTAAACGTGGAAACAGTCGGCGTGGTATCCCGGTAGCCTGCAAAATATCAACACTGAAATCGCGCTGATGAATATCCAGCATCTGACTGGTACCGGCCATGGTGATATCTGTGGTGAACTCACCGGTGAGGCGATGGTTGAGCAGTGATGAAATAAATAGCCAGGCGTGTGCCTGTTCCAGCAATTGCGGGTGATTCTCTTTAAACCATACCAGCTTGTACAGCGTGTTGAAACTGAACGCGCCAACGCCGGATATATCCTGTAATTTCTGAGGTGATATCCGTTGGCTGATAGAAGCCATGACGGCGGCGGTACGTGGACATTTCCAACTGATAACCGGATAAAGCAGTTTGCCATACGCATCAACCAGCGCGCCATCAACGCCAAATGTAGTGACCGTTATCCCTCGAATGTTACAGGCGGTCAGTTCCGTGGTGAGTTGTTGGCAGCAATCGGCAAAGCGCTGCACAATGGCGTCGAGGGACCACTGATGCCAGCCAGCGTTCTCGACGGCGGTATCACTGGCGTTCGGGGTTGAGGCGCGGGCGACAATTTTTCCCTGGCGGTTAACCGCAATAGCTCGCACGTTCGTCGCGCCGCAGTCGAGAACCAGGATGACGTCATTCTTCATAATCACTCCCGAGACGGTGCCGGATGGCGGCGTAAACGCCTTATCCGGCCTACACGTTGTGCAACCGTAGGCCCGGTAAGCTTGCGCCACCGGGCTGAGTCGCATTAACGTTTATACAGCGGGCCGTAGTTTTGGCAGGCGCGATAATCCTGGCCTTCGCTGTCCATACCGTGGGCTGCCCATGCGGAAGGGCGATAGATCTTCTCTTCTTCCACGTTGTGCATACACACTGGGATACGCAGCATGGCGGCGAGCGTAATAAAGTCCGCACCAACGTGACCAATCGTCAGCACACCGTGGTTGGCACCCCAGTTAGCCATGACGGAATAGACATCGCTGAACGGACCTTTGCCGGTTAAGCGCGGCGCAAACCAGGTTGTTGGCCAGGTAGAATTGGTGCGAGCATCAAGCTGAGCATGCACCTCCTTCGGTAATTCCACACTCCAGCCTTCCGCAATTTGTAGCACCGGGCCCAGGCCTTTGATGATATTGATGCGGGTCATGGTGAACGGTACGCCACCTTCGGTAAGAAAACGGGAAGAGTAACCGCCGCCGCGGAAATACTCGTGGATCGCCGGACACCATTCGGTCGCCGCCAGGCAATCATCGGCTTCCTGCTGTGAGATCTCCCAATGTGGTTTCATAGTGGGCTGGCCTTCGCTGTCACGCTGTTTGCAGGAACCATCCAGTGCCGCAGAGCCGGAGTTAATCAGGTGAATAATGCCGTGCTCAGCAAGACCGGTCAGCGGTTTACCTGTGACGCGTTCTACGGCTTCCGGTGACCAGTAGGTCCGTACATCAGCAAAGACCTGCGCCGTGCCGGTGAGCTGGTGGCCAAACAACATTGCGACACCGTTCAGGCTGTCGTTCTCGGTGGCAACGACATACGGTTCGCGCACGCCATTCCAGTCAAATGAGCTATTCAGCAACGCTTCGGCGGTGTCGCCATTTGGATATTGATCCGTCCAGTGGCGCTGGCCCTGGAAACCGGCGGCAATCGCGTTGTACCCCATCGACTCTTCAACCCGGCCTTTCTCTGCCAGTTTCTGGTTACCCTGCATCATGTCGCGGATGCACATTGCCATCAGCAGGCTCTCTTTCAGCACTGCACGGCTCTGTTCTTCAGTTCGCTTATACTGTTGCGCGTTCTGATCCTCGCCATAACGGAAATGTTTATCCGCCCACGCGAGGGCAATTTCCAGCTCCGCTTCGTCATAGATTTTCTGGTCAATACGACGACGCAATTCGGTCATATCAACAGGTTGAACCTTCATTCCCAGCCAGGATTCAAAGAAGTTATGGTCGACAATAGAGCCTGCAATGCCCATTGAAACGCCGCCGACGGACAGATAGCTTTTGCCTTTCATGCTGGCAACGGCTAAACCTGCCCGGGTGAATCGCAGCAGTTTTTCTTCAACATCGGCAGGGATAGTGGTATCACCGGCATCCTGCACGTCATGACCGTAAATAGAGAAGGCGGGAAGCCCTTTTTGATTATGTGCAGCCAGGGCTGCAGCCAGATACACGGCACCTGGACGCTCTGTCCCGTTGAAACCCCAGATGGCTTTCGGGCGCATGGGGTCCATATCGATAGTTTCGCTGCCGTAGCACCAGCACGGCGTGACGGTAATTGTCACGCCGACGTTCTGGCTACTGAATTTTTCTTCACAGGCGGCAGATTCAGCTAATCCGGCAATACAGGTGTCTGCGATAACGCACTCGATCTGTGCCCCGCAGGCATGACGAAGTTTCTCGGAAATCAGTGCGGCAGTGGCTTTTGCCATGTTCATGGTTTGTTCTTCGAGCGACTCGCGTACACCCATACGACGCCCATCAATCACCGGACGAATACCGATTTTCGGTAAACTATTTTTTTTCATTCGAGGTTCCTCATCTCACTTTATGCCGTGCTGCAAAAGCGGATGTTGGACACCACTGTCGCAGATGGCTGAATTACCAATTTTTGCTAACTCGAGTTAGCTTAGGTATTGGAGAGTTTTTTGCACAACTTTTTTGTTATGGAACTGTGAGAAACCTCACGAGAAGTGGTTAAAATTCGATCTGCGTCAAATAAACAAATACGGGTTTTTCCATTAAATTCTTTTTGAATTAATAAGATAAAATAAATTGTCTGTTCAGTGTCACAGTTTTAAACCAAATGATTTGGCTATTTTTGGCAGCTAAAATAGCTTTAAAAGGCAATCGCTAACTCGAGTTAGCATCGTTGATAAAACGCATATGATCTTGTAGGCACATTCGCATTAACGGTGACGATGGCTTCCTGGCAACGCTGTTTTTCGCCTGATTCACTGATTACAGTTTCTGTATATTGAGGAAAGCAGCAATGTCTGAAACATTTTTACAGATGAGTCATATTACGAAACGCTTTCCCGGCGTATTAGCGTTGAGTAATGTGGATTTTACTTTACGCAAAGGTGAGGTTCATGCGCTGTTGGGGGAGAATGGCGCGGGAAAGTCTACCCTGATGAAAATTTTATCCGGTGTATATCAACCTGATGAAGGGGATATTATTTTTGAGGACCAACCCGTTTCGTTTGCAAGCCCATTGAGCGCACAAAACGTAGGTATCACTATTATTCATCAGGAGTTTAACCTTTTTCCTGAGCTAACGGTCGAAGACAATATTTTTATTGGCAGGGAGTTTTGCAAAAATAATCGCTGGCGTCTGGATGAGAAACAACAGCGACAGGCTGCTATCGATATTTTGCAAAAATTAAACCTGAATATCTCCCCAGACACGCTGGTTGCCGATCTCACTGTTGCTCAGCAACAAATGGTTGAGATTGCGAAAGCGATATCGGTGAATGCCAAGATTCTTATTATGGATGAACCAACGGCGGCGTTGACGGAAACCGAAATTGACAGCTTATTCCGGGTTACACGCTTACTTAAAGAACAGGGAACGGGCATCGTGTATATCTCGCACCGACTGGAGGAGTTGGCGTTGATCGCCGATCGCGCTACCGTCATGCGGGATGGACAGTTTATTGCCACAGTGGATTATGACTCGGTCAAAATCAGCGACCTGATTGCCATGATGGTTGGGCGTGACCTTGGCAATATCTATCCCCGCCGCGAGCCGCACCCCCAGCGTAAACCGGTGCTTGAAGTCAGCGGTCTGACGCGCAAAGGCGTACTGAACAATATCGATTTTACCTTGCATCAAGGGGAAATCTTGGGTTTTGCCGGGCTGATGGGGGCCGGGCGTACAGAGCTTGCACGGGCGATCTTTGGTGCCGATCCCATCGACAGCGGAACCATCAAGCTGAACGGTAAAGAGACGGTAATCAAGGATATTCCTGATGCCATCCAGCAGGGTATTAGCTACTTAACCGAGGACAGAAAAAAAGAGGGCCTGGCATTAGGATTGTCCGTTGAACGCAATATTATGCTAGGAAATTACCCCGAGTATTCCAACCGATATGGCAACGTGGATAGCAAGCGCTGTCAGCAAACCAGCGAAGAGCAGGTGAAAGCACTGCGTATTAAGACGCCGCATCTTGAACAGGCTGCGTTGAATTTAAGTGGCGGTAATCAGCAAAAAATTATTATTGCCAGATGGGTATGCAAGGACACCGACATTCTCATCTTTGATGAACCCACTCGCGGTATTGATGTGGGGGCCAAGCTTGAAATTTATGAATTAATGAATCGACTGGTGGCAAAAGGGAAATCAATTATCATGATTTCCTCTGAATTACCGGAAGTGCTGGGTATGTGCGATCGCATTTTAGTTATGCGTAATGGGCGTATTACCGGAGAGTTAGCTTCTGATGACGCCACACAAGAAAAAATCATGCAATATGCGACGTTAGAGGACTAATTTATGACTATCTCTGTAACCTCTTCAGACAGCAATAATAAGAAAATAAAAATTAACAAAGAACTTTTAATGCGCCTGGCACCGCTTTTGAGTCTGATTATTTTAGTAATATTTTTTAGCTTCGGTTCGCCATTTTTCTTTAATACTGAAAACATTATGACAATTGCCCTGCAAACCTCGGTGATTGGCATCATGGCGATTGGCGTTACCTTCGTCATTATCACTTCAGGTATCGACCTTTCTCTCGGCTCGGTAGTGGCCTTTTCTGGTGTTGCGGTAGGTATCAGCGCCACCCTGGGTTTGCCTTTGCCGGTATGTATTCTGGCCGGCGTACTCGCTGGTGGATTATGCGGCTATATCAATGGCTTGCTGGTCACTAAAATGACCATTCCGCCCTTTATTGCCACGCTGGGCCTGATGATGTCCGTCAGAGGCATCAATATGGTGATGACTGACGGCCGGGCAATTTACTTTGCTGATTATCCCACCTTCAAGATGCTGGCGCAGGGACGCTTGTTCGATGTGCTGCCTTATCCCGTTTTTTACCTCGTGGTCGTCGCCCTGATCGCCGCCTATATCCTCAAGAAAACGGTGATTGGCCGTTATGTCTATGCCGTGGGGAGTAATGAGGTTGCTGCGCATCTTTCCGGGATTAAAGTCCAGCGCGTGAAAATTTTCGTCTACGCCTTTTGTGGTCTGCTGACCGGGATTGCCGGGGTCATTCTGGCTTCGCGTTTGAACTCGGGCCAGCCGACCGTCGGCGTGGGCTATGAACTGGAAGCCATTGCTGCGGTGGTCATTGGCGGCACGAGCCTGATGGGGGGGATTGGCACTATTGGCGGCACCATTATCGGCGCATTCATTATGAGCGTGTTGAAAAATGGTCTGAACCTGATGGGCGTCTCGCAGTTCTGGCAAATGGTGGCCATGGGCGTCGTCGTTATCGCCGCGGTTTATCTCGACACGTTACGCAAAAAAATTCGTTGATTTACGCACCCGGAAGTCACGGGACAACATAACCCTGACGTTTAGGGTGACTCACTCAGAACGGAGTAAAACAATGAGAACCAGGAATTTTGTCTATGCGTTATCCCTGCTGGCCTGCATGACATCCAGCGCACTGGCTAAAGATATGAACCTTCCTGTGGTCAGTAAAGGTTTCCAGCATGAATTCTGGCAGACCGTAAAAATGGGTACCGAAGCGGCAGCGAAAGAGTTGGGCGATAAGACCAGCTATGTTGGGCCTGCCGATGAAACTCAAATTGCTGAGCAGATTCAGTTGGTTGAAAACGCAATGGCGCAAAAACCTAATGGGTTGCTGTTGGCAGCATTAGACGCCAATGCGCTGGCTCCATTAGTGGAAACAGCGAATTCACGCGGCATCAAGGTGGTGACGTTTGACTCAGGCGTAAATTCTGACATTCCGGTCAGCTTTGTGGCAACGAATAACCGTAAAGCAGGGGCTGAAGCGGCAGATGCTCTCGCTGCACAAGTGGGTAGCAAAGGGAAAGTCGGCATTATTGCGCACGTGGCTGGAACCTCTTCCGCAATTGAACGTTCGGAAGGTTTTGTGGCCAGAATGAAGGAAAAATATCCGGATATCAAAGTGCTGCCGGTTCAGTACAGCGATGGCGATCCGCAAAAAGCGATGGATAAAACCATCGATATGATCCAGGCAAACCCCGATATTGCCGGGATCTACGGCACCAATGAAGGCTCAACGCTGGGTGTGGCGAACGCCATTGATAGCCAAAATCTGAAAGGTAAAGTGAAGGTGATTGGTTTTGATAGCACCGAAGCAATCATTGCCTTCCTGAAATCTGGCGTGATCCAGGGCTTTGTTGTACAGGATGCGTACCAGATTGGCTATCAGGGTATTAAGACGCTGAATGCGGCCGTGTCAGGTCAGTCAGTACCGAAAGAAATTGATATTCCAGTGAAATTTGTTAATGCGCAGAACATTGATACACCGGAAATCGACAAGCTGTTGCACCCATTCGGTAAAAAATAAGACCGCGGGGGCGGTACATTCGCCCCCTTATTCGCCAGCGTCAGGGAGCTACTATGAGCAGTGGATATTTCCTCGGAGTGGATGTCGGTTCTGCCAGTGTCAGGGCGGGTGTTTTTGATGCCAGTGGCAAACGGCTGGCTTTTGCGACATTCCCTATCTCGCAGTTTCGACCTGGCCCTGAGCGGGTAGAGCAGTCATCTGCCGAAATCTGGCAGCAGGTTTGCCATGCCGTGAAGGAGGCTGTGTCGTCAGCCGGGGTTTGCGTTGAGGAGATCCGCTCGCTGGGGTTTGATGCCACCTGTTCGTTAGTGGCTCTGGATGAACAGGGGCAGGGGCTGGCGGTTTCACCTGGGGAACCGTCAGACCACAACATCATCATGTGGATGGATCATCGTGCGGTGCAGGAGACACAGCGGATCAACGCTACACAGGACCCGGCGTTGCGCTATGTCGGGGGGGAAGTCAGTGTCGAAATGGAACTACCCAAAGTGTTGTGGCTAAAAAAGCATTTCCCCGCGACCTGGCAGAGTGCACACCGCTTCTACGATCTGGCGGATTTTTTGGTCTGGCAAGCCACCGCTTGTGATGTTGCAGGTCTGTGTACTTTAACCTGTAAATGGAACTATCTGGCACATGAACAACGCTTTAGCCACTCCCTGCTGGATGCGGTTGAATTAACGGATTTGTTGAGCAAAATTCCGTCGCGGGTCCTGCCCCCTGGCGCGGCCGTTGGGACGCTCAGCCCCGATGCGGCACAGGCGCTGGGACTGACGACAGCGGTGGTCGTTGCCAGTGGCATGATTGATGCGCATGCGGGGGGCGTGGCGCTTGCCGGTGTCGAGCCTGCGGGAACATTGGCGCTGATCAGCGGAACATCAAATTGCCATATGTTGTGCAGCGAGCAGGAGATTCATACTCCGGGCGTATGGGGCCCGTACTGGTCCGCCATGCTGCCGGGTTACTGGCTGACGGAAGGGGGGCAAAGCGCGGCTGGGGCGCTGGTTGACTGGACGCTTCAGGAGTCAGGTGCCAGCGCTGAGTTGTATCACAAGGCTGAGGCACGGGGTTGTCATCCTATAGTGTTAGTTAATGAGTGGGTGGCTGCATTGGAAGTGCAGGAGTCAGAGCCTGGTCGTTATCTGCATGTACTGGCCGATCATCACGGTAACCGTTCCCCGCGTGCGCGACCTGATGCCCGGGGCAGCGTGTGCGGTTTGACGCTTGAACGAGGCGAGATGCAGGTTGCTCGTCTGTATCTGGCGACATTACAGGCGATTGCCTGCGGCACCCGACACATTATGCAAGTGATGCGCGACAACGGTCATACCATTTCTCGACTGACCCTGTGTGGCGGTGCAACACATAATCCACTGTGGTTGCGAGAGTATGCCGACGCCACCGGATGCGATATTCATCTTTTGCAGGAAGAAGATGCCGTGACGTTAGGTGCGGCTATCACCGGTGCGGTAGCCTGCGGGATGTGGGCAGATGTTCCCGCCGCCTGCCGGGCGATGGTTTGCCCAGGCGAGGTGATTAAAGCGAATCCGGCACGGCAGGACTTCTATGACCGTAAATACCAGGCATATCTGATGATGTGGGATCAACAGCAGGCGCTTAACCAGGTTATGCAGTAAGACAAAAGTTTAAAATACTTTTATGATTGTGAATTGACGTTTTTGGATGTGAACTGGGACATATAAATGGCTAAAACAGTAGAACAGATAGCCAGCGATCTGAATTTATCGGTGACGACCGTGCGACTGGTGCTGAACGGGAAGGCTGAGCAATATCGTATCAGTGTCAAAACCCAAACACGTATTAATGAATACGTTGAACGGTATGGTTATGTCATAAACCATTCAGCCCGCAGCCTGAAACTGAATAAAACAGATACGTTGGGGCTGATTGTGCCCAATATATCTAACGTCTTTTTTGCCACACTGGCCGAAAAACTTGAACAACGTTGTCGTCGTTCTGGATATCAATTAACGATTAGTTGTACCTACGATGATGTTGATTACGAAAACAAATTAACGAAAGCGTTAATAGCTCGTAATGTTGATGGCCTTTTTATTGTTCCCTCAACATTAGAGAATCAGCAACACCATTTGCGTCAGGTCAGAAAACCGATGGTGCTACTCGACAGGGATTTTAAGTATACCGATAACGCACTGGTTGAAAGTCATAACATTTTAGGCGGTGAAAAGCTGACGCAAAGTTTGTTTGATGCAGGCAAATCTCCGATCTGGTTTTTAGTCGGGGATACCGGATTACCCAGTATTGGCGATCGTTTAAAAGGTTATCTTAACGCATTGAGTAATAATGGGATTTCTCATCGCGACTGGGTGCGAGAAGGTCCGGATAATACGCCGGATGGTGGCTACCGGTTGATGGAGAAATTGATCAACGAACAGGGCTGTCCGCAGGCGTTTATTGCCTCATCATTACCTGTGCTGGAAGGTGCCGTCATCGCTATTCGCAATCGTTTTGGCGTGATTCCACCGGATATTAATATCGGGACATTTGATGAACATCCGATGCTGGGATTCCTTGCGAATAATGTCTGGTCAATGCAGCAGGATGAAAATGTCTGGGCGGAAAAAGCGTTCGCTATGATGATGAGTGCTATTGATGATCAGCCAATTAAAGAAACTGTAAAAGTTGAGATGAAACTAATTAAGCGTGTAAGACAACAATAATTCGTCACACTAACTACATCGGCCAACTGAATCTGAATAAATATGTTCAGTGGCTGCTCATATCTGAAACCTGACCCGTCTTACTCTGCGGCAGCATTTTTTCGCAATAAAGACGAGGGGCAACTGTACCCGGAGAATCATTATGGAAAGAATGCGTTTATCACGTGAAATCATCGAAACCTGCCTGGAAATGACCCGCCTTGGGTTGAATCAGGGGACCGCCGGAAATGTAAGTGCGCGCTATGAAAATGGAATGCTGATCACACCCAGCGGTATCCCTTACGAAAGACTCACTGAAAACATGATCGTGTTCGTAGATAACGACGGCAAATATGATAAAGGACAATTACCTTCCAGTGAATGGCGTTTTCACCTGGCGGCTTATCAGACGCGTCCGGATGCCAATGCGGTCGTTCATAACCATGCGATTCATTGCACCGCCGTATCGATTCTGAACCGTCCTATTCCGGCAATCCATTACATGATTGCCGCGGCTGGGGGGAACTCTATCCCGTGTGCGCCGTATGCGACGTTTGGTACACGAGAGCTGTCAGAGCATGTGAGCGTCGCGTTGAGAAGCCGTAAGGCAACGTTGTTGCAGCACCACGGGTTGATTGCCTGTGAAGCGAATCTGGAAAAAGCACTATGGCTGGCGCATGAAGTGGAAGTTCTGGCCCGCCTGTATCTGAGCACCCTGGCGATTGTCGACCCGGTGCCGGTGCTGGATGACGAAGAGATCGCCATTGTGCTGGAGAAATTCAAATCTTACGGATTACGAATTGAAGAGTAATTTCGCATAGCGAAAAGGAGAAATACGATGGCGAACAGAATGATTCTGAATGAAACGGCATGGTTTGGCCGGGGAGCTGTTGGGGCATTAACGGACGAGGTCATCCGTCGGGGTTATCGCAAGGCTTTGATTGTCACCGATGCAAACCTGGTACAGTGCGGCGTTGTCGATAAGGTGACATCCCGTATGGATGCCGCCGGTTTGCCGTGGGAAATCTATTCCGGCGTGATCCCGAATCCTACAATTGCAGTGGTGAAGGAGGGATTAGGAGTTTTTCAGCAAAGTGGCGCTGATTATCTGATAGCGATAGGCGGCGGCTCCCCGCAGGATACCTGTAAAGCGATTGGCATCATCCACAATAACCCTGAGTTTGCCGATGTACGCAGCCTTGAAGGGTTATCGCCAACACGTGCTGCGAGCGTACCGGTGATGGCAATCCCTACGACGGCAGGGACGGCGGCGGAAGTGACCATTAACTACGTGATCACGGATGAAGAAAATCGGCGTAAATTTGTCTGTGTCGATCCGCATGACATCCCGCAGGTGGCGTTTATTGATGCCGATATGATGGACGGTATGCCTGCCGCGTTAAAAGCGGCGACCGGGGTCGATGCGTTGACCCATGCTATCGAAGGATATATTACGCGGGCGGCGTGGGCACTTACTGACGCGTTGCACATCAAAACCATTGAGATCATTGCCGGGGCGTTGCGCGGTTCTGTTAATGGTGACAGCCAGTCCGGTGAGGCAATGGCGCTGGGTCAGTACGTTGCCGGGATGGGATTTTCAAACGTCGGTTTGGGACTCGTGCATGGCATGGCGCATCCGCTGGGGGCTTTTTATAACACTCCGCACGGCGTCGCCAATGCCATTTTGTTACCGCACGTGATGCACTACAACGCCGAATACACCGGAGAGAAATTCCGCGATATCGCCCGGGTGATGGGGGTGAAAGTGGAAGGTTTGACGCTGGAAGAAGCGCGTAAGGCTGCGGTAGATGCTGTGTTTGCGCTTAACCGCGATGTGGGTATCCCGCCACACTTACGTGATGTGGGGGTACGTAAGGAAGATATCCCGGCGCTGGCGCAGGCGGCATTTGACGATGTCTGCACTGGCGGTAATCCGCGTGAAGCAAGTATTGCCGATATCGTCGAGCTGTATCACACCGCCTGGTAATCACCTGGCGCTTATCCGGCCTACAGTGTGATTGATTTGTAGGCCGGATAAGGTGTTTACACCGCCATCCGGCAACAGAGCTATCGCCTAAAAACTACCGAACCAGGCGTAGCTGCTGGAGATTTCCGTCGATATGTAAGTCCGTTTGCAGCCGCGCGATATCACGGCACAGAAACGCCATCTCTTTATGTATTTCGAGTTTCTTACGCCACTTTTCCGGCACGACTTCCAGATGTGCGTAAATCCCTTCCAGATGCTGAAACTGCACGAGTAGCTGTGTTGCGCTCTTGGGACCAATACCTGCAACGCCCGGCACTTTTGAGCTGCTGATCCCGGCCAGTCCCCAATAATCTGGCAATTGCTGAGGCATTACGCCAAATTCTTTCTCAATGAATGGCGCGTCCAGCCAGCGCTTCTGGAAATAGTCGCGAATGCGTAATGTTGGGGAGAGCAACTGGCAATAACCTTTATCTGTCGAAACGATGGTGGCCTGATGTCCAGCCTGGGTGACTTTTACCGCCAGCGTTGCGGCTAAATCATCGGCTTCATTTCCGCTCGAGACCCAACAACAGACGCCGCGCTGTTCAAAAGCGGCGCGTAGGGCGGGCATTTCGTGATGCAATTCGTCGGGCATCGGCGGGCGACCTGCTTTGTAGTCAGGCAGCCGTTGGTGACGCCAACCGCTGTTACGCGCCTCATCATCGAATACCGCCACGGCGTGCGTGGGTTGGCTGTGCACAATCAGCTGATCGAGTGCGTGCTGGCATGTCTCCACACAGGGCGACCCCTGGACGGCGTGAATGCGACGAATGAGATTGAGTGCATCGACAATGAGCAGATGGACGGCCACGGTGTTCTCCCTAACAAATTAGTCTGTAGGGTAACATTCACGACGAGTGGAGACGAGCATTGTGAAATAGTGCTATCCGTAGGCCTGATAAGCGCAGCGCCATCAGGCAATAAAAGCCGGATGCGGCGAGCGCCTTATCCGGCCTACAGATACGAAAATGTGCTGAGAATTAATCGCAGGTAACGATCTTCATCGCCAGACCGCCACGCGAGGTTTCGCGGTATTTGGCGTTCATATCTTTACCTGTCTCGTACATGGTCTCGATAACTTTATCGAGGCATACACGAGGCTCGCTGGTACGGCGCAGCGCCATACGAGCCGCGTTCACCGCTTTCACCGAGGCAATGGCGTTACGCTCAATGCACGGAACCTGAACTTGTCCGGCAACCGGGTCACAGGTCAGACCCAGGTTGTGTTCCATACCGATTTCTGCGGCGATACATACCTGCGTCGGGCTACCGCCCAGCAGTTCTGCCAGACCCGCTGCCGCCATAGAGCACGCCACGCCGACTTCACCCTGACAGCCGACTTCAGCACCCGAAATTGAGGCATTCATCTTGTACAGGGAACCGATGGCGCTCGCGACCAGCATATAGCGTGCCAGTGAGTTAGCGTTCACTTCGCGGATAAACTTGTCATAGTACGCCAGCACTGCAGGAACAATCCCGCATGCGCCGTTCGTCGGGGCGGTAACTACACGTCCACCGGCAGCGTTCTCTTCGTTCACGGCCAGCGCAAACATGTTGATCCAGTCGACAACTGCCATCGGGTCAGTCGTGGTTTTGTCACTGCTAACCAGCATACGACGCAGTGCTGCCGCACGACGCGGAACGCGCAGTTTGCCCGGCAATACACCTTCGGTAGTGATACCGCGTTCAATTCCACTACGCATCACTTCCCAGACGTTTGCAAAGTGCTGTTCCAGCTCTTCTTTGCTGTGCAGGGCTAGCTCGTTCTGCATCATCAGGCCGGAAAGTGACAGGCCGGTTTCCTGACAGTGTCGTTGCAAATCGGCAGCAGATTTATACGGATACGGCACGCTTACCGGATTGTTATTCGGCAAACCAAAGTGTTCTTCATCAACGATAAAACCGCCGCCGATGGAATAGTACGTCTGGCTGTAAATGGCTTTTTCGCCCGCCAGTGCGGTAATACGCATCCCGTTTTCATGCAGTGACAGATTATCCGTATGGAAATTCATGCACTTATCAACCGGGAATTCGACCTCATGTTGACCGTCTGCCAGCAGCAAACGTCCATGGGTATTCACATCCTGGATAAAGGCCGGGATAGCATCAATGTCTACGGTATCCGGCAGATTACCCGCCAGGCCCATAATAATCGCGATGTCGGTATGGTGACCTTTCCCGGTCAGGGACAGAGAGCCATAGACATCAACCACTACGCGGGTTACGTCAGTGAGAATTCCGCGTGCAATCAGGTCATCCGTGAATTGTTTGCCTGCTTTCATCGGGCCAACAGTATGGGAGCTGGAAGGGCCAATGCCGATTTTGAAAATATCGAATACGCTAATCATGAGGCGTCCATTGTGTATCGAGGTGCGCCGCCCCGAAGAGCGGCGCAGGGGAATTAACTGAACAGAGAGTAGAAAATAGCGGAGATAGCGATCAGGCCCATAATCACAACGAACACGTTGCTGATATGGCCGCTGTATTTACGCATTGCCGGTACTTTCTGAATCGCATACATCGGCATCAGGAACAGAATCATCGCGATGATCGGACCACCCAGGGTCTCAATCATACCGAGGATGCTCGGGTTCAGCGTCGCCACAATCCAAGTGGTTACCAGCATGAACAGTGCAGTGATTTTGTTCAGTTTATTGATTTCGATGGACTTGCCTTTGCCACGCAGAGACTTAATTACCATACCGTTGAAACCTTCACGCGCGCCCAGGTAGTGGCCGAGGAAGGATTTGGTGATAGCAATAATCGCGATGATCGGTGCCATCCAGGCAATAATCGGTGCGTTAAAGTGGTTCGCCAGGTAAGACAGGATAGAGATGTTCTGCTCTTTCGCTGCAGCCAGATCCGCCGGAGTCAGGCTGAATACGCAGCTGAAGACGAAGAACATAACGGTCAGTACCATCATGATGTGAGCGAATGCCAGAATCTTGGAGCATTTCTTCTCTGCTTCATCACCGTACTCTTCACGCTTCGCCACGGCGAAGGAGGAGATGATCGGGGAGTGGTTGAAGGAGAACACCATTACCGGAATTGCCAGCCACAGGGTCAGCAGCAGGCCGTTGCCGGTGGTTGCCGCAGAATCAAAGGACAGGGTTTCCAGAATCGCACCGCTCCACTGAGGGATCAGGTACAGTGCCAGCAGCATCAGTGCCGCAACAAACGGGAATACCAGGATGCTCATCGCCTTCACGATCATCTGCTCACCGAAGCGCACGATGGTCATCATGCCGACAATCAGAATCAGAGAGAGGATTGCACGCGGCGGCGGCGTAATCGCCAACTGGTGAGTCAGGAAGCTTTCAACGGTGTTGGTGATTGCAACGCTGTAAACCAGCAGAATAGGGTAGATAGCGAAGAAGTAGAGCAGAGTAATCAGTTTACCTGCGCCAACGCCAAAGTGTTCTTCTACAACTTCAGTGATGTCTTCACCCGGATTTTTACCGGACAACACGAAGCGGGTCAGACCACGGTGAGCAAAGAAGGTCATTGGGAAGGCAAGAATGGCCATGATGATCAGCGGGATCATACCGCCAACGCCTGCGTTAATTGGCAGGAATAATACACCCGCGCCAATCGCCGTGCCGTAAAGGCCCAGCATCCACATGGTGTCTGTCTTGCGCCATGCGCTGCGGGTCTGGCCCGTAACGATAGTGCTGGTTTGCGTGTTTTCCATCTGTTTCTCCTGGAGGAAGCTTAAAAAGTCGGGTTTGGGTTCAATCCAATGAAAAAATACCCAACTGTAAAACGAAATTCGTTTAGCGATTTTTATATAATTTTTCGCCGTAATAATTTTCGGGCGGAAAGATACATTTAAGTAATGAATGTATCAGTGATCGCGATCTCAAATGCAATAATCCACCTTTTATGTGGATAAATTTGGACCATTAATCTGTTAAAAAATAGTCAAAGCGAATTTACGGGCGTGAAGGCTAACATTAACGACATATGGCATGAAAGGCAGGGCGCGAAGATACGAGGGTTGCGCTATAAAAACTGTTGTTTTTAGTGGATTCTGATGACTAATTATAATTTGTGGTGATAAATCACGGTTTACTTTGGAAAGTAATCGTTTGCGTTTCGGGGAGTGTCAGACGAAAGATAATTGATATTTATGTTATTGCGTGAGCTATGTGACTGGTATCACTAAAAAAGCCGGTTGGCTGATGCGCCAAATCCGGCTTTGATATGGACAAAACTGTCACCGGGGTAGCATCAGCTACCCGGTGTTGAAGGTTATGCGCAGATCTCGTAACACGGGATATACGCAGTGCCCGGCAACTTCATACGATGTTGTGCAACAAAGCCCTGCAGGAGATCGTCCATGCGGCGCATCATCTCAGGGTCGCCGTGGATTTTGTACGGGCCAAACTCTTCAATGGCGCGAATGCCGACTTCTTTCACGTTCCCCGCGACAATACCGGAGAATGCGCGACGCAGGTCTGCAGCCAGCACTTCAACAGGCTGGTCTGGATACAGTTTCAGATTCGCCATGTTTTCGTGGGACGGTTCGAACGGCATCTGCAAATCAGGCGCGATACGAATTGACCAGTTAAAGCTGTAGGCATCACCGGTGTCCCGGCGGTTCTCTTTCACCAGCGGCATTGCTTTTTTCATCAGACGAGCGACTTCCGCTGCATCGTCAATGATAATGCGATAGTGACGGCGCGCCTCTTCTCCCAGCGTGTGCACGATAAACTCGTCCAGCACGCGGAAGTAATCTGCGCTCTCTTTTGGTCCGGTCAGGATCAATGGCAGAACCTGATCTTTGTTCGCCGGATTCATCAGGATACCCAGCAGGTACAGCAGCTCTTCTGCAGTCCCCACGCCGCCCGGGAAGATGATAATGCCGTGAGCGATACGGACGAACGCTTCCAGACGTTTTTCAATGTCCGGCATGATGATGAGTTCGTTCACCAGCGGGTTTGGTGGTTCCGCCGCGATAATTGACGGCTCGGTCATACCGATAAAGCGGCTGTCTTTGTAGCGCTGCTGAGCGTGGCCGACCGCGGCACCTTTCATTGGTGCTTCCATCGCGCCCGGACCACACCCGGTGCAGATGTTCAGTTCACGTAGGCCTAACTGAGTGCCCACGCGACGCGCATACAAATATTCGTTCTCGTTGATGGAGTGACCGCCCCAGCAGACGACCATGTTCGGCGCTTCACCGACGTGAAGTGCCCGGGCGTTACGCAGAATGGAGAAGACCAGGTTGGTGATGTGAACCGAGCTTTCGAGATCCAGATGCTGAAAACGACCCGCGTTATGGATCTGGCCATTGACGAAAAGAATGTCGCGCAGGACGGCAAACAGGTTGGCCTGCAGCGCGCGAATGATGCGCCCATCGACAAACGCGTCTTCAGGTGGGTTGATCAGTTCCAGCTTCACACCGCGTTCACGGCGCAGCACGTTAATGTCGAAACTTTCAAAACGAGACAGCAGCTCTTTGCTGTTGTCTGTCAAACTGCCGGAGTTCAGAACGGCAAGCGAACAGTTACGAAACAGTTGATACAGGTCGCTGCTGGCCGTGCGTTTAAGCATATCGACTTCCAGTTGCGACAACATGTCCATTGAGCCAAGCGGGCTAATATGTGTAATCAAGTAAACTCCTTACGGGACGAGAGATATCATCCTCTACTGATTACAATAGCCCTGGCTTATGACCTTTCACAACCTTGCGTGCGGAATCCGGCACGCAAAATTGAGAAAAAAGATTACTGACGCACCAGTCTGCCTGTTGCGGGGGTGAAATCTGTATTGGTGCGCCATGGGTTGATGTCGAGGCCGCCGCGTCGCGTGTAGCGTGCGTATACGCTCAGTTTCTCCGGCTGACAGAAACGCAGCAGGTCATTGAAAATGCGTTCCACACACTGTTCGTGAAATTCATTGTGGTGGCGGAAGGAGACCAGATAGCGCAGCAACTTTTCCCTGTCGATTTTGCGACCACGATACTGAATTTGTATGGAACCCCAGTCAGGCTGGTGGGTGATCAGGCAATTGGATTTCAGCAGATGACTGACCAGCGTCTCTTCTACTACCTTATCGCCGCTCACGGCGTTTTCCAGATAGTCGGTGCTGAACTGGTAGTTATCAATGACGATATCCTGATTGTCGATGCAGGTGCCATTGAAGTGGGCTATCGGCTGCCCTTCCTGTTCGTCAAGACGATAGAGCGCCACGCTGGCATCACCCTGCGCGCAGGCGCGCAGATCGTGTTCCAGCGTCTGACGGACGTGTTCCCATGAGTCAAAACGCGTCTGATTAAAACTGTTCAGATACAGCTTAAAACTTTTTGATTCAATCAGATTAACGCTGGTGTAATCCAGCTCCACATGGCCGACCGCAACCTGCGGTAAACCGTTGGCATTCAGCCATGACAGTTCATACAGCGTCCAGATATCCGCGCCGTGAAAAGGCAGATTATCGGCCTTGAGATCCAGCGGGTCGCGGTTCAGGCTGCGCGGAACACCCTGCAGCAGGCTGGCGTCGTAAATATCCCGGTAATCCGTTGATTTTCCGAGAGTCAGGCCGTCAAGCGCCCGATGATTTTCATAAGAAGACATGTTTCACCGTCATAAACCAGATACACTATGCGACAAGTGTATCCTGGCTTTTGTGAAGAGAGAAATCAGTGGACGAATTGACCGCACAGGCGTTGACAGCCTTTACGACGCGTTATTGCGATGCATGGCATGAAAAAAACAACAGCTGGCCGCTGAGTGAAGAGCTGTATGGCGTACCGTCTCCGTGCATCATCGCCTCCACGAACGATGCGGTGTACTGGCAACCGCAGCCTTTTGTGGGCGAGCCGAATGTAAACGCGGTTGAACGCGCCTTTGAAATTGTGGTACAACCCGCTGTTCATGCGTTTTATACCACCCAGTTTGCCGGGGACATGCACGCACAATTTGCGGATGAGAAACTGACTCTTCTGCAAACCTGGTCTGAAGATGACTTCAGACGCGTACAGGAAAACCTGATCGGCCACCTGGTTACGCAAAAACGCCTTAAGCTCTCTCCTACGCTTTTTATTGCCACACTGGACAATGAACTTGATGTTATTTCAGTGTGCAACTTGTCTGGGGAAGTCTGCAAGGAAACGCTGGGAACCTGTAAACGCACGGTTCTGGCGGCCTCACTTGCGGAATTTCTTACTCAACTTAAGCCTGTTCTGTAATCCAGTTTGCCCTAAGGCGTGTGAGAGATCTCTTACAAACCCTGTAGGAGATTGCCAGGTGATCAGTAAAGACTTCATCGACCGATATAATATTAACTATTTATAATTCAATTGGTTAATGTTTCATTGTCAACTTTCATACGAAAATAATCATTAGGGTATGTCTGTAAGTGTCTTGTAAGACAATGCGAAACAGGCGATTCTATCTCTGTCGACAAGGAGTCGCACAACGAAGTGAACATCAGGATGATGACGCTTCGGCAGGACACACCAGGACGGTGCTGCAAGGACAGGTTTCAGGATGAAGCAAAGAGGAAAACGCAGGAAGCGTTAAAGGACACCTCCAGGATGGAGAACGAGAGCCGGTCAGGATGTTCGGCGGGTCAGGATGGCCAGGGACACTTCAGGATGAAGTTTTCACATCGGGGGCGGTGTGAGCAGGATGCAAATGTTCAGGATGAACGAGGTCGCAAGACCACAGGAAAAGTTGTCACGGATGAGCAGGGAGCACCAAAAGTAGCTGGAATGCTGCGAAACGAACCGGGAGCACTGTTTTTACAGTGCTCCCTTTTTTTATTTCCTTTCTACTAGTGCTATTCTTCGCGCCAGATTTTTCATCATTGAGGTTAATTTCATGACGACTCATGACCGTGTGCGCGAGCAGTTGCATGCGCTTGAAGCACTGCTGCGTGAACATAATCACTGGCGGATGGATGAGCCAGAAGCGCATCTGTTTTCCAGCACGCAGCCTTTTTGTATGGATACCATGGAGCCGGTTGAATGGCTGCAGTGGGTGTTGATTCCCCGCATGCATGCACTGCTTGATAATGCGCAGCCACTTCCGGAAGCGTTCGCTATTGCGCCATATTATGAAATGGCGCTGGCAGCCGATCATCCGCAGCGCGATGTGATCCTGATTGCATTGCAGGATCTGGATGCGCTATTTACCCGTGATGAAGCCTGATGCTGGAAATTCTCTATCAAGACCAATGGCTGGTTGCAGTCAACAAACCTTCGGGCTGGCTGGTTCATCGTAGCTGGCTCGACCGCGATGAGAAAGTGGTGGTAATGCAAACAGTGCGTGACCAGATTGGTCAGCACGTTTTTACCGCCCACCGACTCGACAGACCGACATCCGGTGTGCTGTTGATGGGGCTGTCCAGCGAGGCCGGACGACGGCTGGCACAGCAGTTTGAGCAGCATCAAATCCAAAAACGCTACCATGCGATTGTGCGCGGCTGGCTGATGGATGATGCCGTGCTGGATTATCCGTTGGTGGAAGAGTTGGACAAGATTGCTGATAAATTTTCCCGTGACGACAAAGGCCCACAGCCTGCGGTAACCCACTATCGTGGGCTGGCGACGGTAGAAATGCCCGTGGCAACCGGTCGCTATCCAACTACCCGTTACGGGCTGGTGGAGCTGGAGCCTAAAACCGGTCGTAAACATCAGCTCAGACGTCACTTGGCGCATTTGCGTCATCCGATTATTGGCGATAGTAAGCACGGTGATTTGCGACAAAACCGTAGCGCCGCGGAACATTTTGGCTGCCAGCGCTTAATGCTGCATGCCAGCCAGCTTGAACTTACGCACCCCTTCACCGGTGAACCACTGGTTATTCGTGCCGGGTTAGATAACGTCTGGATGCAGGCGCTATCACAGTTTGGCTGGCGCGGGCTTCTCCCTGAGAATGAAAGGGTTGAGTTCAGCGGGCCATCAGGTCAGGATGAGCAGACAGATTCTTAAGTCCCTGGAGATAAAGGTAATGGCGGAAATTGGTATTTTTGTCGGCACAATGTATGGAAACGCGCTGCTGGTTGCCGAAGAGGCCGAAGCTATCCTCGCGAATCAAGGGCATAAAGCCACGGTTTATGAAGATCCGGAACTGGCGGACTGGGAAAAATACAAAGACAAGTACATCCTGGTCGTAACCTCGACGACGGGACAAGGCGATCTGCCGGACAGCATCGTGCCGCTGTTTCAGGGAATTAAAGACCAGCTGGGTTATCAGCCCGACGTTCACTACGGCATTATTGCGCTCGGGGATAGTTCATATGCCAATTTCTGCGGCGGCGGTAAGCAGTTTGATGCGCTGTTGCAGGAACAGAGCGCCCAGCGTGTCGGTGAGATGCTGCTGATTGATGCCGGTGAACATCCGGAACCGGAAAGCGAATCCAATCCCTGGGTGGAAAACTGGGGAACCTTGCTTAAATAACCTCTCGCCCGCACGGGCATGCAACCCTCATTTGAACCGTAGGCCGGGTCAGGCGAAGCCGCCACCCGGCAATAAAACCCCAATTACGTGAACTAACTTCCACTGCTTTGGGCTTATGCCCCAAACAACTTCTCACTGCCTCTCTAATGTTGTGTTCCTGCACGGTGAGGGAAAGAGGCACTCCTTCATATACTTTTCCCGTCAGTTCCCGGAAAGGCAGCGAGTCAGAATAAAACGGCCCCGAGCTGTACCAAAACTGCCCCACACTAACCTCTCATTCTGATCACCCTACAGGTGCTGTACAGAATGAACTGGCGAAAGCCAAGATTCAGGAGTGCAACAATGAGTTCATTAAGTCAGGCGGCGAGCAGCGCGGAAAAACGCACTAACGCTCGCTACTGGATAGTGGTGATGTTGTTTATCGTCACATCCTTCAACTACGGCGACCGCGCCACGTTATCCATTGCCGGTTCAGAAATGGCCAAAGATATTGGTCTGGATGCGGTCGGAATGGGCTATGTATTTTCCGCTTTTTCATGGGCCTATGTTATCGGCCAGATCCCCGGCGGCTGGCTGCTTGACCGCTTTGGTTCAAAGCGCGTTTATTTCTGGTCCATCTTTATCTGGTCCATGTTTACCTTGCTGCAAGGCTTCGTCGATATCTTTAGCGGCTTCGGCATTATCGTTGCGCTGTTTACCTTACGCTTCCTCGTGGGGCTAGCTGAAGCCCCCTCCTTCCCCGGCAACAGTCGCATTGTGGCGGCGTGGTTCCCGGCGCAGGAAAGGGGCACGGCGGTCGCTATCTTTAACTCTGCGCAATACTTTGCCACCGTTATCTTCGCGCCAATCATGGGCTGGCTGACCCACGAAGTGGGTTGGTCTCACGTGTTCTTCTTTATGGGTGGACTCGGGATCATCATCAGCTTTGTCTGGCTGAAAGTGATTCACGAACCGAACCAGCATCCGGGTGTAAACCAAAAAGAGCTGGAGTACATTGCCGAAGGTGGGGCGCTGATCAACATGGATCAGGCGGCAGCCAAAGCTAAAGTTCCGTTCAGCGTGAAATGGGGGCAAATCAAACAGTTGTTGGGTTCCCGCATGATGATCGGTATCTACATCGGCCAGTACTGTATCAACGCGCTGACCTACTTCTTTATCACCTGGTTCCCGGTTTATCTGGTACAGGCGCGCGGTATGTCGATCCTGAAAGCGGGATTTGTCGCATCGGTCCCGGCTATTTGCGGATTCGCCGGCGGCGTGCTCGGCGGCATTATTTCCGACTGGCTGATGCGCCGCACCGGTTCGCTGAATATCGCCCGTAAAACGCCAATCGTGTTGGGTATGTTGCTGTCAATGGTGATGGTGTTCTGTAACTACGTCAACGTTGAATGGATGATTATCGGCTTTATGGCGCTGGCCTTCTTCGGTAAAGGTATTGGTGCGCTGGGCTGGGCGGTAATGGCAGACACGGCCCCCAAAGAAATTAGCGGCCTGAGCGGCGGTCTGTTCAACATGTTCGGTAATATCTCCGGCATCGTGACACCGATTGCTATCGGCTACATTGTGGGCACGACGGGGTCGTTTAATGGTGCCTTGATTTACGTTGGAGTGCATGCGCTGATCGCCGTGGTGAGCTATCTGGTGCTGGTCGGCGATATTAAACGTATCGAACTGAAACCTGTCGCAGGACAATGATGATGACAACACAATCGAGTCCCGTTATTACCGACATGAAGGTCATCCCGGTGGCCGGTCATGACAGCATGCTGCTCAATATTGGTGGTGCGCATAACGCCTGGTTTACCCGCAATATCGTGGTCCTTACCGATAACGCCGGACACACCGGTGTGGGCGAAGCGCCGGGCGGTGAAGTGATCTATCAAACGCTGGTGGATGCTATTCCGCAGGTGTTAGGCCAGGAAGTAGCCCGCCTGAATAAGGTGGTCCAGCAGGTGCATAAAGGCAATCAGGCTGCTGACTTTGATACCTTCGGCAATGGCGCCTGGACATTTGAGTTGCGCGTCAATGCGGTGGCGGCGCTGGAAGCCGCGCTGCTGGATCTGCTGGGCAAAGCGCTGAATGTACCGGTCTGTGAACTGTTAGGTCCGGGTAAGCAGCGTGATGCAGTGACCGTGCTCGGTTATCTGTTCTATGTCGGCGATCGCACCAAAACCGATCTGCCGTATCTGGAAAGTACGCCGGGAAACCATGAGTGGTATCACCTGCGTCATCAGCAAGCGATGAACAGTGAGGCGGTGGTACGTCTGGCTCAGGCTTCGCAGGATCGCTACGGCTTTAAAGATTTCAAACTGAAGGGCGGTGTGTTGCCGGGTGAGCAAGAAATTGAAACCGCCCGTGCGCTGAAAGCATGCTTCCCGGAGGCACGTATTACGGTGGACCCTAACGGTGCCTGGCTACTGGATGAAGCGATCGCCTTGTGCAAAGGGCTGAATGATGTTCTGACCTACGCCGAAGATCCGTGCGGCGCTGAACAGGGATTTTCCGGGCGTGAAGTGATGGCCGAGTTCCGCCGCGCGACCGGTTTGCCGGTAGCAACCAACATGATTGCCACCAACTGGCGCGAAATGGGCCACGCGGTAATGCTGAATGCAGTCGATATTCCGCTGGCCGATCCGCACTTCTGGACGCTTTCCGGCGCGGTACGCGTGGCACAGTTGTGCGATGACTGGGGCCTGACCTGGGGATGCCATTCCAATAACCACTTTGATATTTCGCTGGCCATGTTCACTCACGTCGGTGCGGCAGCGCCGGGCAATCCGACAGCCATCGACACGCACTGGATTTGGCAGGAGGGCGATTGCCGTCTGACGAAGAATCCGCTGGAAATAAAGAACGGAAAAATTGCGGTTCCAGATGCACCCGGTCTGGGTGTGGAACTGGACTGGGATCAGGTGCAGAAAGCGCATGAAGCCTATAAGGCATTGCCCGGCGGTGCGCGTAATGACGCAGCACCGATGCAGTATCTGATCCCCGGATGGACTTTTGACCGTAAACGTCCCGTTTTCGGCCGTCACTGATTTTGAATAAGGACACGATAATGAGCGCACAATTTTCTACCCCAGTAGTGACCGCTATGCAGGTGATCCCGGTTGCGGGCCACGACAGCATGCTGATGAACCTGAGCGGCGCACATGCCCCGTTCTTCACGCGTAATATTGTGATTATCAAAGATAATTCTGGTCATACCGGGGTGGGTGAAATTCCCGGTGGCGAGAAAATTCGTCAGACTCTGGAAGATGCGATTCCGCTGGTGGTGGGCAAAACGTTAGGTGAATACAAAAACGTACTGAATACGGTACGCAATACCTTTGCCGATCGGGATGCCGGTGGGCGTGGTTTGCAGACCTTCGATTTACGTACCACTATTCATGTGGTTACCGGGATCGAAGCGGCAATGTTGGATCTGTTAGGCCAGCACCTGGGGGTGAATGTCGCGTCTCTGCTGGGTGATGGTCAGCAGCGTAGCGAAGTGGAAATGTTGGGGTATCTGTTCTTCGTCGGCAACCGTAAAGCGACGCCGCTGCCGTACCAGAGCCAGCCGGATGAGAAGTGCGACTGGTATCGTCTGCGCCATGAAGAGGCCATGACCCCGGATGCGGTAGTGCGCCTGGCCGAAGCCGCATATGAGAAATATGGTTTTAACGACTTTAAACTGAAAGGTGGCGTGCTGGCAGGGGAAGAGGAAGCGGAATCTATCGTCGCGTTGGCGAAGCGTTTCCCGCAGGCCCGCGTAACGCTCGATCCCAACGGCGCCTGGTCGCTAAATGAAGCGATCAAGATCGGTAAGTATCTGAAAGGATCGCTGGCTTATGCTGAAGATCCCTGCGGCGCGGAGCAGGGGTTCTCTGGGCGTGAAGTGATGGCGGAATTCCGCCGCGCTACGGGCCTGCCGACGGCGACTAATATGATCGCTACCGACTGGCGTCAGATGGGGCACACGCTGTCGTTGCAGTCGGTGGATATTCCGCTGGCTGACCCGCATTTCTGGACTATGCAGGGGTCTGTTCGCGTGGCGCAGATGTGTCATGAGTTTGGCCTCACCTGGGGTTCACACTCTAACAACCACTTTGATATTTCGCTGGCGATGTTCACTCATGTCGCGGCAGCAGCGCCGGGTAAAATTACGGCCATTGATACCCACTGGATCTGGCAGGAAGGTAACCAACGCCTGACCAAAGAACCGTTCGACATTAAAGGCGGCATGGTACAGGTACCAGCGAAGCCGGGTCTGGGTGTAGAACTGGATATGGACCAGGTGATGAAAGCGCACGAGCTGTACCAGCAACACGGCCTGGGAGCGCGTGATGACGCGATGGGAATGCAGTACCTGATCCCGAACTGGACCTTTGATAATAAACGCCCATGCATGGTGCGCTAAGCGTTATGCCGGTTCTGACAGGAACCGGCACATCTCCAGGTGTATGATTAACAGAATCAACATGCGTAAGGACGGCTTATGAAAATAGTAATTGCACCGGATTCTTATAAAGAGAGTTTGAGTGCGCTTGAGGTGGCAACTGCCATTGAACAGGGTTTTCGTGAGATCTGGCCTGATGCGGATTACGTAAAGATACCGGTCGCTGATGGTGGTGAAGGAACGGTCGAAGCGATGGTTGCCGCTACGGCGGGCCACCTTGTGCATGTTGATGTTACGGGTCCCCTGGGAAGTAAGGTACGGGCATTTTATGGGTTATCGGGAGATGAGCGCTCAGCGTTTATCGAGATGGCGGCCGCCAGTGGGTTAGAGCGGGTTCCGGCAGGGTTACGCGATCCGCTGAAAACCACCTCATGGGGGACCGGAGAGTTGATTCGCCATGCGCTGGATGCGGGGGTGGAGCATATCATCATCGGGATTGGCGGTAGCGCGACTAATGATGGTGGCGCCGGTATGGTGCAGGCTCTGGGCGCCAAATTGCTGGATGCGCAGAATAACCAGATTGCACAAGGCGGGATCGGCCTGGAAGCGCTCACCAGGATAGATATTTCAGCGTTAGATAAGCGCCTTGCTACCTGTCGTATTGAAGTGGCCTGCGATGTCACGAATCCGCTGACCGGTAAAGAGGGCGCTTCTGCAGTATTTGGTCCGCAAAAAGGGGCAACGCCAGAGATGATTACCCGTCTGGATAATGCGCTGACGCACTATGCGCAACTGATTGCCCGCGATCTGGACGTTAACGTGCTGGATCTGGCCGGTGGAGGCGCTGCCGGAGGCATGGGAGCCGCACTGTATGCGTTTTGCGGCGCGCAGCTACGCCGTGGTATCGAGATAGTGACGGATGCGTTACACCTTGATGACTGCGTTGCGGATGCAGATTTAGTTGTGACCGGGGAAGGGCGTATTGATAGTCAGACGATCCATGGCAAAGTCCCGGTTGGCGTAGCGAACGTTGCAAAGCGATATAACAAGCCCGTCATTGGTATTGCAGGCAGCCTGACGCCAGATGTTGGCGTGGTGCATGAGCATGGAATTGACGCCGTGTTTAGCGTGATTTATACCATTTGCTCGCTGGATGAGGCACTGGATAATGCGAGTGAAAATGTGCGGATGACGGCACGAAACGTGGCCGCAACGCTTAAAGCAGGGCAGCAATTACGCTGAGGCGTTGGCCGGATAAGGCGTTTACGCCGCATCCGGTGATGTGCCCGATGCGCGGCGCTTATCGGGCCTACGGTAAATAGCAAAACCTGTAGGCCGGATAAGGCGTTTACGCCGCATCCGGCGAATATCACCCCAATATCCGTTTTGCTTCCCGCGCGACGTTGTCCATCTCATCAAGAAGCTCTAAAAACTCTGGTTCAAGCTCTTCTTCTTTGGTCCCGCTACGTAACTGCTGCTCAATGAGCTGGCACAGGTTTTTCATGCGGGGAACCCCGCTGTAACCGCAGCTGCCGTGTAGTTTATGAATCAAATCCACTAACCCTTCAGGGTTTTCGCCCACCAGTTGCTCTTCAATTCTGTTACGGACTTCAGGCAAGAAATCGATCAGCATTTGTAGCATATCCCGCGCCAGATCGTTTTTACCGGCAGCCTGTCTCAACGCCAGTTGCCAGTCGAGGGTCGTATTCGGGTTGACCACGGGTTCAGGGGGTTCCGCCACGATAGTCCGGGCTGATGTGCCGGCACCGGGCTTATAGCGCAACAGCAAACTGTGCAATTTATCTTCTTCTATCGGCTTAGCCAGGTAGTCGTTCATTCCGGCGCTGAGTAATTTCTCTTTTTGCCCTGCCATGGCATGTGCCGTTACCGCAATAACCGGTGTCTGCTGCTGGTGGGGAAGCTGATGGATCAGTTCGCAGGCACGAATACCGTCCATGTCCGGCATCTGGATATCCATCAGGATCAGATCAAACTGCATTTGTTTGGCTCTGTCCACCGCCTGCTGCCCGCTGTCGCACAGCTCGACGTGCTGTACCTTATCTTCAAGCAATGCGCCGATGAGCTTCAGGTTCGCCGGGTTGTCGTCCACCGCCATCACGGTCATCGCAATCTTGCTTTCATCTAACAATTGGAGCTCTGACCCTTGGTTCAGGTGGCAATATTCGGTTAACGCAGGCAGCAATCGGGTTGAGGTGAGCGGTTTTAACAGACATGCAGCCGCGCCGCCTTGCTTTAATTTTTCAGCGTTTATCTGCGCATGGCAAGGCAGCGCCAGCAACAGGAAATCGGTCATCGCGGCTGCGCTTGCCAGCCGTTCATGCTGCATGGTGAGCGGCTCGCGTAAAGTGACGGGTACACCAAGTAGCAGGATATCGTAGTGTTCTGCCGGTAATGCAGAGAATGAAGGGCTGTAAATCACCTCCAGTTGCGTTTCACTCAAGATATCCAACGTGCATTGCGCGGCGGTAGCATTTGGTTCAACGTAAGCCAGTCGTTTACCGGCCAGACAGCGGGGGGTTGAACGATCGCTGAGAACATTAGGATTGAGATCAAGACTGATATGGAACCAGAAGGTGGAACCGCGATTTGGTTGGCTATGGAACGAGATATCCCCGCCCATTTCATTGACCAGTTTTTGCGTGATCACAAGGCCAAGTCCGGTACCGCCGTGGCGGCGCGAAATGCTGGCATCAGCCTGACGGAAAGCCTGGAACAGACGTGACTGATCGCGCTCCGGGATACCAATACCGGTATCGCGGATTTGAACTTCAATCTGGACTTTGGTGTTACTGAGCGCGCGTTTTTCAACCAGAATGTCGATATTACCGCTCTCGGTAAATTTGATGGCATTGCCGACCAGGTTGGTAATGACCTGTTGCAAGCGCAGCGGGTCGCCAATCACATTGTCCGGAACGTCATTTTTAATATTCAGTGTTAGCTCAAGCCCTTTATCATGGGAGGAGTGCGCTAACAGCGTTACGACGTCATCCAGTGTGCTGCGCAGCGGGAACGGTATGCTTTCCAGAATCAGTTTACCCGCTTCCAGTTTAGAGAAGTCGAGCACATCATTGATGATAGCGAGCAGGTTGTTGGCAGAGCGTTCAATCGTATTCAGGTGATCGCGCTGAGTGGTATTTAACTCGGTTTTCAGTGTCAGGCGTGTAAAGCCAATGACACCGTTTAGCGGTGTACGTAGCTCGTGAGACATGTTCGCCAGGAACTCTGATTTAATACGTGCAGCTTCCTGAGCGCGTTTCTTTGCCAGATCCAGCTCAACGTTCTGGATCTCCATCTGCTCCAGCGTTTCGCGCAGATCTGAAGTCGCCTGATCGATATTGTGCTGCATCTCTTCATGGTAGGCGGCGAGAGACATCGCCATCGAGTTGATGCCATTCTTCAGCATATCCAGTTCGCCCAACATGAAACCTTCCACGCGGCTATCGAGCTGACCTCTACGTATTCGGTCTACGGTATTCACCATGTTGCGAATTGGGCCGGTCACGTCACGCATCAGACGCCAGCCGAAAATTAACGCAATACCAATACAAAACAGCATCATGACGCTGGAGATAAAGATCTCTTTGTACTGCTGTAATCGCACGGACTTGAGGTCCAGTTCAAGCGCCACATACCCCAACATATTTTTGGTGTTCTTCGCATCGCTTACGGCAGACTCATCCGGTGAATAGCTTTCCGATATAATAGGGGTGCGCAGGATCATGATATCCCCGTGCCGGGTTACGCTCAGCTTTCGCGGAAATGGCGATCCGGTAGCCAATTGCATCTCTGACGGATCAAGATGAAAGTTGGAGGTGACGAACAGTCGGTTATTTTCGTCATAGACGGAAATTGCCCGCACAATATCGGAATGGCGACGATGCAACACGCTGATAAGCTGGCCGATGGATTCCCGGTTTTGCAAGTTCATGCCGTATTCGCTGGATACCGCGAGTGGCTCGATGATGCTGGCACCAGCATCTTCCAGTTGACGCTGCAAGTCGTTATAGCGATGCACAACAAAAAAGATACTGAGCAGCAAACCTATCAGGACGGTCGGGGCCAGGATCAGAATCATCATGCGTGCGCGCAGGCTGTAGTTGGTCATGGAGTTCCGTTATGGGACAATTAGGGTCACACTGTTAAATAGAGAAAATTCTCGTCGATGGCGCAATTCTACTCTGCAAAACGACGCGTGACGACGCGTCAGATCATAACCGTTACCGTCAATGACCTTGATTCTTTTGGTCAGGGCGTTGCTCGTCACAACGGGAAAGCCCTGTTTATACCGGAATTGCTGCCTCAGGAAAGCGCAGAAGTGGTGATTACTGAAGATAAAAAACAGTTTGCCCGTGCGCAAGTCAAACGTCGTTTAAACGACAGTTCGGAACGTGAAGCGCCACGTTGTCCACATTTTGGGGTCTGTGGTGGCTGTCAACAGCAGCACGCCAGCATCTCGTTGCAGCAGCGTAGCAAAAGTGCGGCGTTATCGCGTTTAATGAAATGTGAGGTGACGGAAGTTATCGCCGATACCCCGTGGGGTTATCGACGCCGCGCGCGTTTAAGTCTGAACTATCGCTCGAAAGAGCAGCAATTGCAGATGGGATTTCGCAAGTCCGGCTCCAGCGACATTATCGATGTGCAGCAATGCCCTATTTTAGTGCCCCAACTTGAGGCGCTGCTGCCTGAAATTCGGGCATGCCTGCAGAGTCTGCAGGGGCTGCGTCACTTGGGGCATGTCGAATTGGTGCAGGCTGGAAGTGGAACCCTGATGATTTTGCGCCACACTGCGCCACTGAATACCGCGGATAAAGAAAAACTGGAACGCTTTTCGCATTCTCAGGGACTGTCTTTGTTTCTGGCTCCGCAAAGCGAGATACTGGAATCAAATTCAGAAGAATCGCCCTGGTATGATTCAAATGGACTACGTTTAACCTTCAGCCCGCGTGATTTTATCCAGGTCAATGAAGGGGTAAACCAGAAAATGGTTTCCTGTGCGCTGGAATGGCTGGATGTGCAGCCAGAGGACCGAGTGCTCGATTTGTTCTGTGGTATGGGGAACTTTACGTTGCCGTTGGCCGTACGAGCAGCGAGCGTTGTGGGTGTTGAAGGTGTCCCTGCGCTGGTGGAAAAAGGCCGGGAAAATGCGCGGAATAACGGACTACACAATGTGACATTCTTTCATGAAAACCTTGAAGAAGATGTCACCAAACAACCATGGGCAAAAAACGGATTTGACAAAGTATTGCTCGATCCTGCGCGTGCGGGGGCTGCCGGTGTGATGCAACATATTATAAAATTAAACCCTGGCCGCGTTGTTTATGTATCCTGTAATCCTGCTACGCTGGCTCGTGACAGCGAAGCGTTACTCAATGCAGGATATACCGTTCGGCGACTGGCGATGCTCGATATGTTCCCGCACACTGGACATCTGGAATCGATGGTCCTGTTTGAGCGTTTGTAATGAATTTTATACCCATTGGATTTCGGGTTGTCACGCAGCGTGAAAGACAATGGGTACGGCTTGTCGACTTCGACAGGCCAGGCCCCTTAAGGAGAGGACGATGGTTGCGGTAAGAAGTGCACATATAAATAAAGCTGGTGAGTTTGATCCCAAGAAATGGATCGCGAGTCTGGGGATCTCCAGCCAGCAGTCGTGTGAACGCTTAGCCGAAACCTGGGCGTATTGCCTGCAGCAGACACAGGGGCATCCGGATGCGGATCTGCTGCTGTGGCGTGGCGTCGAAATGGTGGAAATACTCTCCATGCTGAGTATGGATATCGACACGCTGCGAGCGGCGATGCTGTTCCCTCTGGCGGATGCCAATGTGGTGAGTGAAGACATCCTGCGCGAGAGCGTAGGCTCGTCAATCGTTAATCTTATCCATGGTGTGCGTGATATGGCGGCAATACGCCAGCTAAAAGCCACGCATACCGACTCCGTCTCTTCCGAGCAGGTTGATAACGTTCGTCGCATGCTGCTGGCAATGGTCGACGACTTCCGCTGTGTGGTCATCAAGCTGGCGGAACGTATTGCTCATCTGCGAGAAGTGAAAGACGCGCCGGAAGATGAACGCGTGCTGGCGGCAAAAGAGTGCACCAATATTTATGCCCCGCTGGCTAACCGATTAGGCATCGGGCAATTAAAATGGGAGCTGGAAGATTACTGCTTCCGCTACCTGCACCCAGCCGAATACAAACGCATTGCTAAACTGCTGCATGAACGTCGTATCGACAGAGAACACTACATCGACGAGTTTGTGGAGCATCTGCGTTCAGAGATGAAAACCGAAGGTGTAAAAGCCGAGGTGTACGGGCGTCCGAAGCATATTTACAGCATCTGGCGCAAAATGCAGAAGAAGCAGTTGGCTTTTGACGAACTGTTCGATGTGCGCGCGGTGCGTATCGTGGCTGAGCGTTTGCAGGATTGCTATGCCGCGCTGGGGATCGTGCACACTCACTATCGCCATCTGCCTGATGAGTTCGATGACTACGTTGCCAATCCAAAGCCTAACGGTTACCAGTCAATCCATACGGTTGTGCTGGGGCCAGGCGGTAAAACCATTGAAATCCAGATCCGTACCAAACAGATGCACGAAGATGCCGAGCTGGGCGTTGCCGCGCACTGGAAGTACAAAGAAGGTACCGCTTCAGGCGCTGCGCGTTCTGGTCATGAAGACCGCATTGCGTGGCTGCGTAAACTGATAGCCTGGCAGGAAGAGATGGCGGATTCCGGTGAAATGCTGGATGAAGTGCGAAGCCAGGTCTTTGACGACAGAGTTTACGTCTTTACGCCAAAAGGCGATGTCGTGGACTTACCGGCGGGCTCAACGCCGCTCGATTTTGCTTATCACATCCACAGTGATGTGGGGCATCGTTGCATTGGCGCGAAAATTGGCGGGCGCATCGTACCGTTTACCTATCAGCTGCAGATGGGCGATCAAATTGAAATCATCACCCAGAAACAGCCAAACCCAAGCCGTGACTGGTTGAACCCTAACCTTGGCTACGTAACCACCAGTCGTGGGCGTTCGAAGATCCACGCCTGGTTCCGTAAACAGGACCGTGATAAGAACATCCTTGCTGGCCGCCAGATCCTTGACGATGAACTGGCGCATTTAGGTATTAGCCTGAAAGAGGCGGAAAAACACCTGCTACCGCGCTACAGCTTCAATGAGTTGGATGAACTGCTGGCGGCGATTGGTGGAGGAGACATCCGCCTCAACCAGATGGTGAACTTCCTGCAGGCGCAGTTTAATAAACCCAGCGCTGCCGAACAGGATGCCGCCGCGCTGAAACAGCTTCAGCAGAAAACGCAGGCACCGCAGAGTCGTCGTAAAGACGACGGTCGTGTGGTGGTGGAAGGGGTAGGTAACCTGATGCACCATATCGCGCGCTGCTGCCAGCCGATTCCAGGCGATGAGATTGTCGGGTTTATTACCCAGGGACGCGGTATTTCCGTGCACCGGGCGGATTGTGAACAGCTGGCTGAGCTGCGCTCACATGCGCCGGAACGTATTGTTGATGCGGTCTGGGGTGAAAGCTACTCAGCGGGGTATTCGCTGGTGGTTCGTGTCCAGGCCAACGATCGCAGCGGCTTGTTACGTGATATCACCACGATTCTCGCCAACGAGAAAGTAAACGTGCTGGGGGTTGCCAGCCGTAGCGATACCAAACAACAGTTGGCCACCATTGATATGACCATCGAAATTTACAACCTGCAGGTGCTCGGACGCGTGCTCGGCAAACTGAACCAGGTGCCGGATGTGATCGACGCGCGTCGCTTGCACGGTAATTAATTATTTTGTAGGCCGGATGATCTTGTCGGCCTGATAAAACGCGTTAGCGTTGCTATCAGGCGTTGCTATGTTGCCGGATGTCGCCTTGTCCGGACTACCGTATTGAAATTTCAGGATTTTTACATGAATCAAATCGACCGACTGCTCGGTATTATGCAGCGCCTGCGCGACCCGGAAAACGGCTGTCCGTGGGACAAAGAGCAGACTTTCGCCACCATCGCCCCCTATACCCTCGAAGAAACCTATGAAGTGCTCGATGCCATCGCGCGTGAAGACTTCGACGATCTACGTGGAGAACTGGGGGATTTACTGTTCCAGGTGGTGTTTTACGCCCAGATGGCGCAGGAAGAAGGGCGCTTTAATTTTAATGATATCTGTGCGGCCATCAGCGATAAACTCGAGCGCCGTCACCCACATGTTTTTGCTGATGTCTCCGCCAGCAATAGCACCGAGGTGTTAACCCGCTGGGAGCAAATAAAAAGCGAAGAACGCGCCGAGAAGGCACAGCATTCCGCGCTGGACGATATTCCCCGCAGTTTACCGGCGCTGATGCGCGCTCAAAAAATCCAGAAACGCTGCTCCAATGTTGGTTTTGACTGGAAGACGTTAGGACCGGTGGTCGACAAGGTTTACGAAGAGATCGACGAAGTCATGTTCGAGGCGAAGCAGGCTGTCGTTGACCAGGCTAAACTGGAGGAGGAAATGGGCGACCTGCTGTTTGCCACGGTCAATATGGCCCGGCATTTAGGTACTAAAGCAGAGACTGCATTACAGAAAGCGAACGAAAAATTTGAGCGACGTTTCCGTGAAGTCGAACGGATTGTTGCTGAACGCGGTCTGGAAATGACTGGTGTTGATCTGGAAACTATGGAAGAAGTCTGGCAACAGGTAAAACGCCAGGAAATTGATCTCTAAGGGATTTCGTTGGTCAAGGGCGATTTGTGTGATTTTTTAAATAACAAGCGCTTGATTTACGTCAAAAACATTTACCCAAAAGAGGCTATTTTCTCTTCCCGTTATGTTGATGAAACACCTTGTATACTGCCTCTTCGAGTTATTCGAGTCGCAACAAGGCGGCGACTGAAAGAATCCCCAGGAACATAGAAATGCTATGTGACTGGGGTGAGTGAAGGAAGCCAACACCGGTGCGGCTTGAAGAACGAAGGAGAGGGAATAATGAAAGTTTGTGGCGCTCGTCATGTTCGGGTATACTACTTTCCCGTCTTGGTAATTCCATCGTTTCACCCTAACTTCTCAGGTCCAGCATGACAACGAACTATATTTTTGTGACCGGCGGGGTCGTATCCTCTCTGGGAAAAGGCATTGCCGCAGCCTCCCTGGCAGCCATTCTTGAAGCCCGTGGCCTCAATGTAACCATGATGAAACTGGATCCGTACATCAACGTCGATCCAGGTACTATGAGCCCAATCCAACACGGGGAAGTGTTCGTTACCGAAGACGGCGCTGAAACCGACCTGGACCTGGGTCACTATGAGCGTTTCATCCGCACCAAAATGAGCCGCCGTAATAACTTCACCACCGGTCGTATCTACTCCGACGTTCTGCGTAAAGAACGCCGTGGCGACTACCTGGGCGCGACCGTTCAGGTTATCCCGCACATCACGAATGCCATTAAAGAGCGCGTTCTGGAAGGCGGTGAAGGTCATGATGTTGTTCTGGTCGAAATCGGCGGAACCGTTGGGGATATCGAATCTCTGCCGTTCCTTGAAGCGATTCGCCAGATGGCCGTAGAAATTGGTCGTGAGCACACGCTGTTTATGCATCTGACGCTGGTTCCGTACATGGCGGCGGCAGGTGAAGTCAAAACTAAACCGACTCAGCACTCTGTAAAAGAGCTGCTTTCTATCGGTATTCAGCCAGATATCCTGATTTGCCGCTCCGATCGCGCAGTTCCGGCTAATGAACGTGCAAAAATTGCATTGTTCTGTAACGTTCCGGAAAAAGCGGTGATTTCTCTGAAAGATGTCGATTCCATCTATAAAATCCCGGGCCTGTTGAAATCTCAGGGCCTTGACGATTATATTTGTAAACGATTCAGCTTGAACTGTCCGGAAGCGAATCTGTCAGAATGGGAACAGGTTATCTACGAAGAAGCCAATCCGGCAGGCGAAGTGACTATCGGTATGGTCGGCAAGTACATTGAGCTGCCGGATGCCTATAAGTCAGTTATCGAAGCGCTGAAGCACGGTGGCTTGAAGAATCGTGTCACCGTCAACATCAAGCTGATTGATTCGCAGGATGTTGAAACGCGTGGTGTTGAGATCCTGAAAGGTCTTGATGCCATCCTAATCCCAGGCGGCTTCGGCTACCGTGGTGTTGAAGGTAAAATCGCGACAGCGCGCTTTGCGCGTGAAAACAATATTCCTTATCTGGGCATTTGCCTGGGTATGCAGGTTGCGTTGATTGAGTTTGCTCGTAACGTCGTGGGAATGGACAACGCCAACTCCACAGAATTTGTGCCAGACTGTAAGTACCCAGTGGTGGCCCTGATTACTGAATGGCGTGATGAAGACGGCAATGTCGAAGTCCGTACCGAGAAGAGCGATCTGGGTGGCACAATGCGTCTTGGTGCGCAACAGTGTCAGCTGAGCGATGAGAGTCTGGTGCGTCAACTGTACGGTACGCCGACAATTGTTGAACGCCATCGCCACCGCTACGAAGTCAACAATATGCTGTTGAAACAGATTGAAGCTGCGGGTCTGCGTGTTGCAGGCCGTTCCGGTGATGATCAGTTGGTCGAGATCATTGAGGTACCGAATCATCCGTGGTTCGTGGCCTGTCAGTTCCACCCGGAATTTACTTCCACGCCACGTGATGGGCACCCGCTGTTCGCCGGCTTTGTGAAAGCCGCCAGTGAACATCAGAAGCGTCAGGCGAAGTAAGAAGTAAAAAGTTAGAACGGCAATGCACCCATCAGGGTGCATTGTTTGTCTGGAGTTTTAGTTTAACTTGTACTGAGGAAAACCTAATGTCCAAAATCGTTAAAATCATCGGTCGTGAAATCATCGACTCCCGTGGTAACCCGACTGTTGAAGCCGAAGTACACCTGGAAGGTGGTTTCGTTGGTATGGCAGCAGCTCCGTCAGGTGCTTCTACTGGTTCCCGCGAAGCACTGGAACTGCGCGATGGCGACAAATCCCGTTTCATGGGTAAAGGCGTACTGAAAGCTGTTGCAGCTGTAAACGGCCCGATTGCTCAGGCTCTGCTGGGTAAAGATGCTAAAGATCAGGCTGGCATCGACAAGATCATGATCGATCTGGACGGTACTGAAAACAAATCCAACTTCGGTGCAAACGCCATCCTGGCTGTGTCCCTGGCGAACGCCAAAGCAGCAGCTGCTGCTAAAGGCCTGCCGCTGTATGCACACATCGCTGAACTGAACGGTACTCCGGGCAAATACTCCATGCCGGTTCCGATGATGAACATCATCAACGGTGGTGAGCACGCTGACAACAACGTCGACATCCAGGAATTTATGATTCAGCCGGTTGGCGCTAAATCCCTGAAAGAAGCCGTTCGTATGGGTTCCGAAGTGTTCCACAACCTGGCTAAAGTTCTGAAAGCTAAAGGTATGAACACTGCAGTGGGTGACGAAGGTGGCTACGCGCCGAACCTGGGTTCCAACGCTGAAGCTCTGGCTGTAATCGCTGAAGCGGTTAAAGCAGCAGGCTACGAGCTGGGCAAAGACATCACTCTGGCGATGGACTGTGCAGCGTCTGAATTCTACAAAGACGGTAAATACGTTCTGGCTGGCGAAGGCAACAAAGCGTTCACCTCCGAAGAATTCACTCACTTCCTGGAAGAACTGACCAAACAGTACCCGATCGTGTCCATCGAAGATGGTCTGGACGAGTCTGACTGGGACGGTTTCGCATACCAGACTAAAGTACTGGGCGACAAAATCCAGCTGGTTGGTGACGATCTGTTCGTAACCAACACCAAGATCCTGAAAGAAGGCATCGAAAAAGGCATCGTTAACTCCATCCTGATCAAATTCAACCAGATCGGTTCTCTGACCGAAACTCTGGCTGCGATCAAAATGGCGAAAGACGCTGGCTACACTGCTGTCATCTCTCACCGTTCTGGCGAAACTGAAGATGCTACCATCGCTGACCTGGCTGTTGGTACCGCTGCAGGCCAGATCAAAACGGGTTCTATGAGCCGTTCTGACCGTGTTGCTAAGTACAACCAGCTGATTCGTATCGAAGAAGCTCTGGGTGAACACGCTCCGTACAACGGTCGTAAAGAGATCAAAGGTCAGGCGTAATCCTGTTCTTTCTCTGATTTAAAAATGCCAGCCTTCGGGCTGGCATTTTTTTGCCTGCACAATCGCAACCTATTTAAAGTCCACCGCCATTTGCTGTGGAATAGTCAGCCCACGTGTCGTCTGCACACAGCGCTCAATGTAATCGGTAAAACGCGGCGGCTTCGGCATCCCCATGCTGAGCAGCTTATCATTGCTGAATCGCACGTTCAGCGTTGCGAACGCGCCGTACAGACGCATGGCTTTCAGCATCAGTCGTTCGTTGCAGGGGCCAAAAATATTCTTCAGTTCACGGCGCATTTGGACCAGCGTTTCATAGCTGACCTGTGCGTATTTATTGCCGACGGGAGCTTGTTCCAGCGCAGATGCCATCGCGCTATCAATATCTGCAAACCTCACGCTATTTTCCTCTCCTGCTGAGATGTGCACCACTTCACCGCGAGCGAGCGGGCTGCTCAGTAACATCAGCAATGCATCGGCGCAGTAATCAACCGGGATCACGTCAATACGGTCTTCCATCGAACACATAAATTTTTGTAGCATCAGACCCATGCTGAATACCCAAAAAATACTGCTGGAGGGTTGGCAGCCATGATGAGTATGGCCAACAACGATAGAAGGCCGTGCGATAACCAGTGGTAATGTTGGGCATTCCTGTTGCATCAGACGCTCTATCGTGGATTTAGAGTGCGTATACTCAACCAGATGCTCAGCATGCTCGCGAAATTCTGCACTTTCTGCCACCAGTGAATCGGGTTCTGGGGAGCATGACATTGCTGTACCAACGTGAAGAAAACGCTGCAGGCTGCCGACACAGGCCATTTTCCGGGCGAACTTTAGCGTTCCTTCGACATTTACTTTCCAGATAAGCGGGTTGTTGCCAAAAGAGGCGACGGCGGCGCAGTTGATGACATGAGTAACCTGGTCCAGACGCGGGTCGTTAAGAAACGCTTCGGGTTCTACCAAATCACCCAACAGGATATTCTGCGGGCTAAGTGCGGCCAGCTTTTCTTCTGCAATATTGAATTTGCGCAGATTTTCCTTTATCCGTTCCAGCGCAGATACATCATTATCGGCACGAACTAAAAGCAGCAGATTAAATCCATTTGTCTGATTCAGAATGTTTTCTAAAACGGCTCCGCCCAAAAAACCGGTTGCGCCAGTAATTAATAGTGTATTCATGAATGCAGTCTCATTAGGAGGGGTGACTGGATTCTAGGCGCGGATAATTAAACGGAGATTAAATGGAAAATTAGCGTAAGTTTAAGTTTCTTAAGCCTATTTTAATATAAAAAATACCGCGGATCGAATTTGACTATGTGTGATGATAATAAATTCATAATTTCATGTATCCGTTTGTACATGCTTGAAATATTTTACTTTTAAAATATTTATACTATTTTTATAAGGTTATTATCAAAAATATTTTGTTACATCAAAACGCTGCCTGAACAGTGATGAAATTAAATCACAGTGATTCGAACATTGCAGACGCAAACACGAGATCATGTTTCATGATTTTTTAACTCAGGGGACAGCGCAGCCGGGGGCAAGACCTGAGCGTGCAAATCTGCAATAATACGCGTTCATAACCCTAAACAGAGAAGACTATGCAGTACCCGATTAACGAGATGTTCCAGACCCTGCAAGGTGAGGGTTACTTTACCGGCGTCCCCGCCATTTTTATTCGTTTACAGGGATGCCCGGTTGGCTGTGCCTGGTGCGATACCAAACACACCTGGGATAAGCTTGAGGATCGGGAAGTCTCCTTATATAGCATCCTGGCCAAGACGAAAGAGAGTGATAAATGGGGCGCGGCGAGCAGTGAAGATCTGCTGGCTGTTATTCAGCGTCAGGGCTATACCGCCCGACACGTGGTGATCACCGGTGGTGAACCCTGCATTCACGATCTGATGCCACTGACCGACTTGCTGGAAAAAAACGGCTTTAGCTGCCAGATTGAGACCAGCGGGACACACGAAGTTCGCTGTACGCCGAATACCTGGGTGACGGTATCGCCGAAGGTGAATATGCGTGGCGGCTATGACGTACTGTCACAGGCGCTGGAACGAGCCAATGAAATCAAGCATCCGGTGGGTCGCGTTCGCGATATTGAAGCGCTGGATGAACTGCTGGCCACGTTAAGCGATGATAAACCACGCATTATTGCGCTGCAGCCAATCAGTCAGAAAGAAGATGCTACGCGTTTGTGTATTGATACCTGTATTGCGCGTAACTGGCGTTTGTCGATGCAAACGCATAAATACCTGAATATTGCCTGATGAGTTTTGCCGGGGGCGCTTCGCTTGCCCGGCCTACGCGTGTTAATAAGGTAGGCCGGGATCAGACGCGAGGCGTCGCCATCCGGCAAGGTCGGGATCACTCTCCGCGATAAACGCAACCTGCTGTGCAGGTCTCTTTTACCATCACTGCGCTCAGCAGAGGAACAACCGGTTTTACCTGTTCCCAAATCCAGCGAGACAAGACTTCGCTGGTTGGGTTTTCAAGACCCGGGATATCGTTCAGGTAGTAGTGATCAAGCCTGTCGTACGTCGGCTTGAACGCCGCTTTTAACTCGGCGAAATCCATGATCCAACCGGTATGTGGATCGACTTCACCGGTAATTTCAAGACGCACCATAAATGAGTGACCATGCAGACGGCCACACTTGTGTCCTTCCGGTACGTGCGGCAGGCGGTGAGCGGCTTCGAAGGTGAAATCTTTAAACAAGGTGGTGGACATTATTTACTCTCAAGAATGCGAAAAACCGGCGTAGGGTACCGGAAAGCACATTTTTGCGCATTAACTAAAACGGCCCTGACCAGTAAATGGATATATTCATTTGAGCTATTGTAATTAACTCATTATATATCATGCAGTTATTTAATCGCTTTTGTTGTTAATAACTATAGCTAAAACAGGTTAGTTCATTTGGTTATTTGTTATTTCCATCCCTTCTTTAATTGTTACTATCCCCGCCGTTAACCTTATCTTCAGTTTGGGTTTTATTGCTGAAATCCGCTTTGCTTACTGGAACATGACAACGCATGACGACACAGGCCCCACCTTCCGCTTTGCTCCCGCTAAATCCGGAGCAACTGGCACGCCTTCAGGCGGCCACGACCGATCTTACACCCTCGCAGCTTGCGTGGGTGTCTGGCTATTTCTGGGGCGTGCTAAATCAGCAGCCGGGAACGAATGCTGCAGCGCCTGCGCCTGCTGCTGAAATGCCAGGAATTACACTCATCTCGGCTTCGCAAACCGGTAATGCGCGTCGCGTGGCGGAAGCCTTACGCGACGATCTGATCGCTGCGAAGCTCAATGTCACCCTGATCAATGCTGGCGATTATAAATTCAAACAAATTGCCAATGAAAAATTGCTGGTCGTGGTGGCATCGACTCAGGGAGAAGGTGAACCGGCGGAAGAAGCCGTGGCGTTGCATAAATACTTGTTCTCTAAAAAAGCGCCGAAGCTTGAAAACACGGCCTTCGCCGTATTTGGCCTTGGCGATACGTCTTACGAATTTTTCTGCCAGTCAGGTAAAGACTTTGATGCGAAACTGGCAGAGTTGGGTGGTGAACGCCTGCTGGACCGCGTTGACGCTGATGTCGAGTATCAATCGGCGGCGGCAGAATGGCGTGCCCGTCTGGTTGATGTACTAAAGGCGCGTGCGCCTGTTGCATCGTCTGCACAGGCCGCAGCGAGCGGTGCGGTTAACGAGGTGCACACCAGCCCTTACACCAAAGAAGCACCGCTGAGTGCAACACTTGCGGTGAATCAGAAAATTACCGGTCGCGACTCTGAAAAAGATGTACGCCATATCGAAATTGATCTGGGGGATTCTGGCCTGCGCTATCAGCCAGGCGACGCACTGGGTGTCTGGTATCAGAACGATCCGGCCCTGGTCAAAGAAATTGTGGAACTGCTGTGGCTGAAAGGTACTGAGCCGGTCACCGTTGAGGGCAAAACGCTGCCGCTCGCAGACGCGCTGGAGTGGCATTTCGAATTGACCGTCAACACGGCCAACATCGTGGAAAACTATGCCACCCTGACGCGCAGCGAAACGCTGTTGCCGTTGGTCGGCGATAAAGCGCAATTACAGCATTACGCTACAACCACCCCCATTGTCGATATGTTGCGTTTCTCCCCGGCACAACTCGATGCCGACGCGTTAATTGGCTTGCTGCGTCCGCTGACGCCACGCTTGTACTCCATTGCCTCATCCCAGGCTGAAGTGGAAAGCGAAGTACATATCACCGTGGGTGCCGTGCGTTTTGAGGTTGAAGGGCGTGCGCGTGCAGGCGGAGCTTCTGGCTTCCTTGCCGATCGCGTTGAGGAAGAGGGCGAAGTGCGTGTGTTCATTGAGCATAACGACAACTTCCGCCTGCCGGAAAATCCGCAAACACCGGTCATTATGATCGGGCCTGGAACTGGGATTGCGCCGTTCCGCGCCTTTATGCAGCAACGTGCGGCAGACGGTGCCGAAGGCAAAAACTGGCTATTCTTTGGCAACCCACACTTTACCGAAGATTTCCTATATCAGGTGGAATGGCAGCGCTACGTCAAAGAAGGCGTACTCAGCCGTATCGACCTTGCCTGGTCCCGTGATCAAAAAGATAAAGTCTACGTACAAGATAAACTGCGCCAACAGGGTGCAGAACTGTGGCGCTGGATTAATGACGGTGCGCACATTTATGTCTGCGGCGACGCCAATCGCATGGCGAAAGACGTTGAGCAGGCTTTGCTGGAAGTGATTGCCGAATTCGGTGCTATGGATATCGAAGCGGCGGATGAATTTTTAAGTGAGCTGCGCGTTGAGCGCCGTTATCAGCGAGATGTCTACTAATGAGCGAAAAACATCCAGGACCACTGGTGGTCGAAGGTAAGCTGTCCGACGCTGAACGTATGAAGCTGGAAAGCAATTATCTGCGCGGCACCATTGCCGAAGATTTAAATGACGGCCTCACCGGCGGATTCAAAGGCGATAACTTTCTGCTGATCCGTTTTCACGGTATGTACCAGCAGGACGACCGCGATATCCGCGCCGAACGTGCCGAACAGAAGCTGGAGCCGCGCCACGCGATGCTGCTGCGCTGCCGTCTGCCGGGCGGGGTGATCACCACCAAACAGTGGCAGGCGATCGATAAGTTTGCCCATGACAACACGATTTACGGCAGCATCCGCCTGACCAACCGCCAGACGTTTCAGTTTCACGGTATTCTGAAGAAGAACGTTAAACCGGTGCACCAGATGCTGCATTCAGTGGGGCTGGACGCGCTGGCGACCGCCAACGATATGAACCGTAACGTGCTGTGTACTTCCAACCCGTATGAATCTGAGCTGCATGCTGAAGCGTACGAGTGGGCGAAAAAGATCTCCGAACACTTGCTGCCCCGTACTCGCGCTTATGCGGAGATCTGGCTGGATCAGGAAAAAGTCGCGACCACGGATGAAGAGCCGATCCTCGGCCAGACCTATCTGCCGCGTAAGTTTAAAACGACGGTGGTGATCCCGCCGCAGAACGACATCGATCTGCACGCTAACGATATGAACTTCGTGGCGATTGCCGAAAACGGCAAGCTGGTGGGCTTTAACTTGCTGGTTGGCGGTGGACTGTCTATTGAGCACGGTAACAAGAAAACCTACGCACGCACCGCAAGTGAGTTTGGTTATCTGCCGCTGGAACACACCTTAGCGGTGGCAGAAGCGGTGGTGACCACGCAGCGTGATTGGGGCAACCGTACCGATCGTAAAAACGCCAAAACCAAATACACGCTGGAGCGGGTAGGTGTCGAGACGTTTAAAGAGGAAGTTGAACGTCGTGCGGGGATCAAATTCGAGCCGATTCGTCCGTATGAGTTTACCGGTCGTGGCGACCGAATTGGTTGGGTGAAAGGGATCGACAATAAATGGCACCTGACGCTGTTTATTGAAAACGGCCGTATTCTGGATTATCCGGGGCGTCCGCTGAAAACCGGCTTGCTGGAGATCGCGAAGATCCACAAAGGCGAGTTCCGTATCACGGCCAACCAGAACCTGATCATTGCCGGTGTCCCGGAGAGTGATAAGGCGAAGATTGAGAAGATAGCGCAGAAAAGCGGTCTGATGAATGCGGTGACCCCGCAGCGTGAAAACTCAATGGCCTGCGTCTCGTTCCCGACCTGTCCGTTGGCAATGGCGGAAGCCGAGCGTTTCCTGCCGTCGTTCACTGACAAAGTGGAAGATATTCTGGCAAAACACGGCATTCCTGAAGAGCACATTGTGATGCGCGTGACCGGCTGCCCGAACGGCTGTGGCCGTGCGATGCTAGCCGAACTGGGGCTGGTGGGTAAAGCGCCGGGGCGCTATAACCTGCATCTGGGCGGTAACCGCATGGGGACGCGCATCCCGCGTATGTATCGCGAAAACATTACGGAAACTGAGATTCTCGCTTCCGTAGACGAACTGGTTGGGCGCTGGGTGAAAGAGCGCGAAGCGGGTGAAGGCTTCGGCGACTTTACGGTGCGTGCGGGCATCATTCGCCCGGTGCTCGATCCCGCGCGTGATTTCTGGGAATAACCCGAATTGCTGGATGGCGGCATGAATGCCTTATCCGGCCTACAGTCTGCGTAGGCCTGATAAGCGAGATGCCATCAGGCAAGGCATATAGCGAGGAACTTATGTCCAGACTCGATCTAAATGGCCTGAACGCACTGCCAAAAGTTGAGCGTGTTATGGCACTGGCAGAAACCAACAGCCAACTGGAAAAGCTGAGCGCGGAAGAACGCGTAGCGTGGGCGCTGGAAAATCTGCCCGGTGAATATGTCCTTTCATCAAGTTTTGGTATTCAGGCGGCGGTCAGCCTGCATCTGGTGAACCAGATTCGCCCGGATATCCCGGTGATCCTCACCGATACTGGCTATTTATTCCCGGAAACCTACCAGTTTATCGATGCGTTAACGGACAAACTCAAACTCAACCTGCAGGTCTACCGAGCGAAAGAGAGCGCGGCCTGGCAGGAAGCGCGCTACGGCAAGTTGTGGGAACAGGGTGTTGAAGGTATTGAGAAATACAATGACATCAACAAAGTCGAACCCATGAACCGGGCGCTGAAAGAGCTGAACGCACAAACCTGGTTTGCGGGTCTGCGCCGCGAGCAGTCCGGTAGCCGTGCACATTTACCGGTATTGGCTATTCAGCGCGGCGTATTTAAAGTGCTGCCGATTATCGACTGGGACAACCGTACGGTATACCAGTATCTGCAAAAACACGGTCTGAAATATCATCCGCTGTGGGATCAAGGCTACCTGTCAGTGGGTGATACCCACACGACGCGTAAATGGGAGCCAGGCATGGCAGAAGAAGAGACGCGCTTCTTCGGGCTGAAACGCGAATGTGGGCTGCACGAAGGGTAACAGGAAAGTGGCCCGGTAAGATTTACATCCTACCGGACCACTTCTTCAGGGTTTACCCGCCTTTGCCAGTTCTTTGACCAGCGGCAGCATAATGCGTACGACGTCGCGGCTGCGATGTTCAATCCGGCCTGGAAGCGCTTTATCGATATGCTGCTGGTTGTCCAGACGCACGTCGTGCCAGCTGTTACCGGCGGGGAAAGAGGCAGTTTTGGCGCGTTGCTGATAACCGTCTTTTTTACCCAGGCTCCAGTTGGTTGCTTCTACCGAGAGTACGGCGATTCCCGCTTTGTCGAAGACCTCGGCATCGTTACAACATCCGGTTCCTTTCGGATAGTCTTTGTTCAGGCCCGGGTTGGTACTGGCGGCGATACCGCGACTGCGTGCAATTGCCAGCGCCCGGTCGCGCGTCAGTTTTCGTACGGCTTCCGGGGTTCTTTTCCCACTATTGAAGTAGAGCTTATCCCCGACGATCAGGTTATCGAGGTTGATAACCAGCAGCGTATTTTTCTTCTCTGCTGCACTCATGCGCTTGAGGGTATTTTCTGCACCCAGTTTGCCTTCTTCCTCGCCGCTGGTGGCGATAAACCGAATGCCGTACTGTGTTGGCACATTTTTAAGTTTGTCAGCCAGCTCCAGCATGACGCCCAAACCTGCGGCGTTATCGTCGATGCCCTGCAAGGTTAATCCGCCCAGATTAGCATCGGAATCGGCATCGCTCTGCGCGGCGTAAGTGTCGAGATGCGCCATGATAATAATCTGCTGCGGTGCTTTGCCTTCATGTGCTGCAATGACGGTACTGCCCGTCACGTTATGCCAGTTCTTACGGTTGTCTTTGGCGGTATAAATATAACGGCTATTAAACGTCCGAATATCACTGCGATAGCCCATCTGCTGAAATTGCTGACGTAAATAATCAGCAGAGAGCATTTCTGCCGGAGAGCCCGTCACGCGGCCAGGAAAGAATGTTGCGATATATCGGGCCTGAGTATTTGCCATATCTCCGGGCTTCGAAGAGGTTGCCTGTACGGGAAGGATAAAGCACGCGCCGAGCGCCAGGGCGGTAGTCAGGTGGCGCAATGCGGAAAACATAGTGAGTCCTTAAATACCAAGCAGAAATTTTTAGCCGATAGTATGAAACCGTGATCGAAGTAAAACAATTTCATTTGCTCCTAAATGCCCGAAATCCGGCGGCTTAAGCACTTTTTGAACTTTGCTTTTCCAAATCGTTATTCCTTTGAGGAACTACTCATTCCAATTCGTAATTTCATTCGCTCTCTTGCCCTCCCTATAGTCAGGTTATCTGAACTTCGTTAGCAAAATAACGGCAATACATAGGAACGGTTATGGATCAAAAACGACTTACCCACCTGCGGCAACTGGAAGCGGAAAGCATCCATATCATTCGTGAGGTGGCCGCCGAGTTTTCGAATCCGGTGATGATGTATTCCATCGGCAAGGATTCCAGCGTAATGCTGCATCTGGCGCGCAAAGCGTTTTATCCTGGTTCACTGCCGTTTCCTCTGCTGCACGTTGATACCGGTTGGAAATTCAGCGAGATGTATGAGTTTCGTGACCGCACGGCAAAAGCCTACGGCTGCGAACTGCTGGTACATAAAAACCCGGAAGGGGTGGCGATGGGCATCAACCCGTTTGTCCACGGTAGCGCCAAGCATACCGACATTATGAAAACCGAAGGGTTGAAGCAGGCGCTGAACAAATACGGTTTTGACGCAGCATTCGGCGGCGCACGTCGTGACGAAGAGAAATCGCGTGCCAAAGAGCGTATTTACTCCTTCCGCGACCGCTTCCACCGCTGGGACCCGAAAAACCAGCGCCCGGAGCTGTGGCATAACTACAACGGCCAGATTAACAAAGGCGAAAGCATTCGCGTATTCCCCCTCTCTAACTGGACGGAACAGGATATCTGGCAGTACATCTGGCTGGAAAATATCGACATCGTACCGCTGTACCTCGCGGCGGAGCGTCCGGTGCTTGAGCGCGACGGCATGTTGATGATGATTGACGACGACAGGATCGATCTGCAGCCTGGTGAGGTTATTAAAAAACGGATGGTGCGTTTCCGTACTCTCGGCTGCTGGCCGCTCACTGGCGCGGTGGAATCTAATGCGCAGACGCTACCAGAAATCATCGAAGAGATGCTGGTCTCAACCACCAGCGAACGTCAGGGCCGCGTGATTGACCGCGACCAGGCGGGCTCCATGGAGCTGAAGAAACGTCAGGGGTATTTCTAAGGAGCCGCCATGAACACGACACTTGCACAACAAATTGCTAATGAAGGCGGCGTTGAAGCCTGGATGGTTGCCCAGCAACACAAAAGTCTGCTGCGCTTTTTAACCTGCGGTAGCGTGGATGATGGGAAAAGTACCCTGATTGGACGTCTGTTGCATGATACCCGACAGATCTACGAAGATCAGCTCTCATCGCTGCACAACGATAGTAAACGTCATGGCACGCAGGGCGAGAAGCTCGATCTGGCGCTGTTGGTTGACGGTTTGCAGGCCGAGCGCGAACAGGGTATCACTATTGATGTGGCCTACCGTTATTTTTCCACCGAAAAACGCAAATTTATCATTGCGGATACTCCCGGTCATGAGCAGTACACCCGCAATATGGCAACCGGCGCGTCGACCTGCGATCTGGCGATCCTGCTGATCGATGCGCGTAAAGGCGTGTTGGATCAGACCCGCCGTCACAGCTTTATTTCTACGCTGTTGGGAATAAAACATCTGATCGTTGCGATCAACAAAATGGATCTGGTGGATTTTAGCGAAGAGACATTTAACCGCATTCGTGAAGACTATCTGACCTTTGCAGAGCAGTTGCCGGGCAACCTGGATATCCGTTTTGTACCGCTTTCAGCACTGGAAGGTGACAACGTGGCGTCGCAAAGTTTCAGCATGCCGTGGTACAGCGGTCCGACGCTGCTGGAAGTGCTTGAAACCGTTGAAATCCAACGTGTTGTCGATACGCAGCCGATGCGCTTCCCGGTGCAGTATGTGAACCGCCCAAATCTTGATTTTCGTGGTTATGCCGGAACGCTGGCCTCCGGTAGTGTGAAGGTGGGACAACGCGTCAAAGTGTTGCCGTCTGGCGTTGAGTCGAGCGTCGCCCGGATTGTCACGTTTGATGGCGACTTGCAGGAAGCGCATGCCGGTGAAGCTATTACCCTTGTGCTAAAAGATGAGATCGATATTAGCCGGGGCGACCTGTTACTTGATGCCGGTGAAACGCTGCCGACAGTACAAAGCGCTGCAGTTGATGTGGTGTGGATGGCGGAACAACCGTTGTCGCCAGGGCAGAGCTACGACATAAAAGTCGCAGGTAAGAAGACCCGCGCACGCGTAGATAGCGTGCAATATCAGGTCGATATAAACAACCTGACCCAGCGTGAAGTCGAAGCCTTACCGCTGAACGGCATCGGTCTGGTTAATTTGACGTTTGATGAACCGCTGGTGCTGGATACCTATCAGCATAATCCGGTCACGGGCGGCCTGATTATCATTGACCGTCTGACGAACGTCACCGTCGGGGCGGGACTGGTACGCGAGCCGATCGTCCAGGAGCCGGCCACGGCATCCCCGTTCAGCGCGTTTGAACTGGAGCTCAATGCGCTGGTGCGTCGCCACTTCCCACACTGGGGTGCGCGCGATCTGCTGGGAGGAAAATAATGGCGCTGCATGACGAAAACGTCGTCTGGCATGCCCATCCTGTTACGCCGCAACAGCGGGAGCAACACCACGGCCATCGTGGTGTTGTGCTGTGGTTTACCGGGCTGTCTGGTTCCGGTAAATCCACGGTAGCGGGAGCGCTGGAAGAAGCGCTGCACAAGCAGGGGGTTAGCACCTATCTGCTGGATGGCGATAACGTGCGCCACGGCCTGTGCAGCGATCTCGGATTTAGCGATGCCGATCGTAAGGAGAATATTCGCCGGGTTGGCGAAGTGGCTAACCTGATGGTGGATGCGGGGCTAGTGGTACTGACTGCCTTTATTTCCCCTCATCGTGCTGAACGACAGATGGTTCGCGAACGTGTGGGTCATGGGCGTTTTATAGAGGTGTTTGTCGATACGCCGCTGGCAACCTGTGAATCACGTGATCCAAAAGGGTTGTATAAAAAAGCGCGGGCGGGTGAGTTACGCAATTTTACTGGCATTGACTCGGTATACGAAGCGCCTGAATCGCCAGAGATTCATCTGAATGGTGAACAATTAGTAACAAATTTGGTCTCTCAATTATTAGACCTGCTGAGGCAGGAAGATATTATCAGATCCTGAGACACCCGAGCTTGCATGCCCGGTCAGTCACGGTCACAGGATTAGATATGCGTAACAGCCATAACATTACTATTACAGAGTCAGAGACTTTCGCCGCCGACGACGAAACCACCTGGTCACTACCGGGTGCCGTTGTCGGTTTTGCCGCGTGGTTGCTGGCGCTGGGGTTCCCGTGCCTGATGTATGGCCCTAATACGCTGTTTTTCTTCCTTTATACCTGGCCTTTTTTCCTCGCGTTGCTGCCCGTCGCCATTGTGGCGGGTATTGCCCTGCATTCGCTTATGCAGGGACGGCTGCTGCTAAGCGTTACGTTTACCCTGCTGGTGGTTGGGTCGATGTTTGGCGCCTTGTTCCTGTGGCTGCTGGGCTAGGCCACTTCCCTTTTGTCATGGCGAGTGGTGCTGCATACCGGCAGCTCTAATTCAAACCGTAACCAACAATGAGATTATGTTCTCCTTACACGGGGTATACGTAACAACGGGCAAATGTGGTACATTTGCCCGCGTTGTCGCGGCATTCCCGCCCGCAGACGTAAAATCGTCGACGGAAGTTATGGGATGTTAATGCCGTTTTTCAGGGGGCAGGATGGGTAAACTAACGCTGCTGTTGCTGGCTTTATTGGTCTGGCTACAGTATTCGCTGTGGTTCGGTAAGAACGGCATACATGACTATAGTCGCGTCAACGATGATGTTGCTGCGCAGCAAGCTACAAACGCGAAACTTAAAGCGCGTAACGATCAGCTCTTTGCTGAAATTGACGATCTCAATGGCGGCCAGGAAGCTATCGAGGAACGCGCACGCAACGAACTCAGCATGACTAAGCCGGGCGAAACGTTTTATCGCCTGGTCCCTGACGCGTCTAAACGCGCACAGACCGCAGGGCAAAACAATCGATAAACCAGCCAAGGATTTAACATGGCAGCCACTTTATTGGACGTTTGCGCCGTGGTGCCGGCTGCCGGATTTGGCCGCCGAATGCAGACGGAGTGTCCTAAGCAGTACCTCTCAATTGGCAATAAAACCATTCTTGAACACTCGGTTGATGCGCTACTGGCGCATCCCCGGGTGACGCGTGTCGTTATCGCTATCAGTCCCGGCGACAGCCGCTTTGCCCAACTTCCACTTGCAGCGCATCCGCAAATTACCGTGGTGGATGGCGGCGATGAGCGTGCCGATTCTGTCCTTGCTGGTTTGCAAGCCGCTGGAGACGCTCAGTGGGTACTGGTGCATGATGCCGCGCGGCCATGTCTGCATCAGGATGATTTAGCCCGCTTACTGGCAATAAGTGAAACCAGCCGTATCGGCGGTATCCTGGCGGCTCCCGTACGCGACACCATGAAACGTGCGGAGCCGGGTAAGACCGAGATTGCTCATACGGTCGAACGCACCGATTTATGGCATGCGTTGACACCGCAGTATTTCCCACGCGAGCTGTTACACGATTGCCTGACCCGAGCGCTAAACGAAGGCGCAACCATTACGGATGAGGCCTCGGCGCTGGAATATTGCGGCTTTCATCCGCTGCTGGTTGAAGGACGCGCTGACAACATTAAAGTCACCCGTCCGGAAGATCTGGCACTGGCGGAATTTTATCTGACCCGAACAACCCCTACACAGCATCATTCATGATGTACCGAGGCGGCCAATACAAAGGCGGCTTGAAGGATGATGTGTCTATCAGGAGAATGCATAATGCGAATTGGACACGGTTTTGACGTACACGCCTTTGGCGGTGTTGGCCCAATTATCATTGGTGGTGTGCGCATCCCGTATGAAAAAGGATTGCTGGCGCATTCTGATGGCGATGTGGCATTACATGCGCTAACCGATGCCCTGCTGGGTGCGGCGGCGTTGGGCGATATTGGTAAACTCTTCCCGGATACCGATGCTGCGTTCAAAGGTGCCGATAGCCGCGAGTTATTGCGTGAGGCCTGGCGGCGTATTCAGGCTAAAGGCTATACGCTTGGTAATGTGGATGTCACTATTATTGCTCAGGCGCCGAAGATGCTGCCGCACATTCCACAAATGCGGGTGTTTATTGCCGAAGATCTCGGCTGCCATATGGATGATGTTAACGTGAAAGCGACCACCACGGAAAAACTCGGTTTCACCGGGCGTGGGGAAGGGATTGCCTGTGAAGCGGTGGCGTTACTCATTAAGGCAACGAAATGACTGCGTTTGAAGATTTGACGTATCTCCATGGCAAACCACTCGGCCATGGCGTTCTGAAAGCGAATCCGGAAGACTTTGTCGTCGTCGAAGATTTAGGCTTCGAACCGGATGGCGAAGGCGAGCACGTTCTGGTGCGTATTCTGAAAAACGGTTGTAACACCCGTTTTGTGGCTGACGCGCTAGCCAAATTCCTTAAAATCCACGCCCGCGAAGTCAGCTTTGCCGGACAGAAAGATAAGCATGCTGTCACCGAGCAGTGGCTGTGCGCGCGCGTGCCGGGTAATGCAATGCCCGATTTAAGCAAATTTGAGCTTGAAGGCTGTAAAGTGCTGGAGTACGCCCGCCACAAGCGTAAGCTGCGTTTAGGCGCACTGAAAGGCAACGCGTTTACGCTGGTGTTGCGTGAAGTGAGCGAGCGTGATGATGTTGAAGCGCGTTTACAGGCGATTAGCGAGCGCGGCGTCCCGAACTATTTCGGCGCTCAGCGTTTTGGTATCGGCGGCAGCAACCTGCAAGGGGCGCTGCGCTGGGCGCAAAGCGATGCGCCGGTGCGCGATCGCAATAAACGCAGTTTTTGGTTGTCGGCGGCCCGTAGCGCGTTGTTTAATCAGATAGTCAATGAACGCTTGAAAAAAACAGACTTTAATCAAGTTGTTGACGGCGATGCGCTACAATTGTCGGGACGCGGAAGCTGGTTTGTCGCCACACGGGACGAACAGACCGAATTACAGCGTCGTGTTGATGAAAAAGAATTGATGGTAACAGCGGCACTACCGGGCTGCGGTGAGTGGGGAACTCAGCGCGATGCTCTGGCGTTTGAAGAGGCGGCTATTGCTGACGAAACCGCGCTACAGTCTCTGTTATTGCGCGAGAAAGTTGAGGCATCGCGCCGCGCTATGTTGCTGTATCCACAACAATTAAGCTGGAACTGGTGGGATGACGTAACCGTCGAGTTGCGCTTCTGGCTACCGGCAGGTAGCTTCGCCACCAGTGTTGTAAGGGAACTTATTAACACAATGGGTGATTATGCGTATATTGCTGAGTAACGATGATGGGGTCCACGCGCCCGGTATACAAACGCTGGCGAAAGCGCTGCGTGAGTTTGCTGACGTACAGGTGGTTGCCCCGGATCGTAACCGCAGTGGCGCGTCTAACTCGCTGACGCTGGAATCCTCACTTCGCACGTTTACCTATGATAACGGCGATATCGCCGTGCAAATGGGTACGCCTACCGATTGCGTCTATCTGGGCGTAAACGCATTAATGCGTCCGCGTCCGGACATTGTCGTTTCTGGTATTAACGCGGGTCCTAATCTGGGTGATGATGTTATTTATTCCGGTACCGTTGCGGCGGCGATGGAAGGTCGTCATCTGGGGTTCCCTGCGCTGGCGGTCTCGCTCGATGGGCATAAACACTACGATACTGCTGCCGCAGTAACCTGTCGTATCTTACGGGCGCTGAGCCGTGAACCGCTGCGCACCGGTCGCATTTTGAATATCAACGTGCCGGATTTACCGCTGGATCAGATCAAAGGTATGCGAGTCACCCGCTGTGGCAGCCGTCATCCGGCGGATCAGGTGATCCCACAGCAGGACCCGCGTGGTAATACGCTGTATTGGATCGGGCCGCCGGGCGAAAAGTGCGATGCCGGTCCGGATACGGACTTTGCTGCCGTTGATGAAGGCTATGTTTCTATCACGCCACTGCATGTCGATTTAACCGCATACGGTGCGCATGAGGTTGTTTCTGACTGGTTAGACAGCGTGGGAGTCGACACGCAATGGTAAGCAGACGCGTACACACTCTCCTTGAACAATTACGTGCGCAGGGCATCAGAGATGAGCATGTCCTGGATGCACTCGCCGCTGTGCCGCGTGAAAAGTTCGTTGATGAGGCGTTTGAACATAAGGCCTGGGATAATATCGCCCTGCCGATTGGCCAGGGGCAGACCATCTCACAGCCCTATATGGTGGCTCGCATGACCGAGCTGCTGGAGCTAACGCCGCAATCGCGGGTACTGGAAATTGGTACCGGCTCTGGCTACCAGACGGCGATCCTGGCGCATCTGGTGCATCACGTGTGCTCTGTTGAGCGCATTAAAGGTTTGCAATGGCAGGCGCGTCGTCGCCTGAAGCAGCTTGATTTACATAATGTTTCGACCCGTCATGGTGATGGATGGCAAGGTTGGCAGGCTCGAGCGCCGTTTGACGCTATCATTGTGACGGCTGCACCGCCTGAGATCCCAACGGCATTGATGATGCAGTTGGATGAAGGCGGCATTCTCGTCTTGCCCGTGGGCGATGAGCACCAGTTTTTGAAACGGGTTCGTCGTCGGGGAGGCGAATTTATTATCGACACCGTGGAAGCCGTACGCTTTGTTCCCTTAGTCAAAGGGGAGCTAGCGTAGCTAACGCTGCTGAATACCTGGAGTTTTCCTGGATATTCTGGAATTAGTAAGCGTATCGTGGTCACGTTTTCCAGTGTCCAGTCCGATGCTTTGCACGGTGATTACGTCACTGGGTATTAACCAAATTTTCCTGGGGGATAAATGAGCGCGGGAAGCCACAAATTTACCGTTCGCCGTATTGCGGCATTGTCACTGGTTTCATTATGGCTGGCAGGTTGTTCAAACACCTCGAATCCACCAGCGCCGGTCAGCTCTGTTGGCGGCAACTCATCGTCGAACACCAGCTCCGGTATGCTGATCACGCCCCCACCAAAAATGGGATCAACGGCGACAGTACAACAAACGCCACAGATCCAACCGGTGCAACGCCCGGCGACTCAGCCAACACAGCTTCAGCCGGTTGCAGAGCAGCCTGTCCAGATGGAAAACGGGCGGATTGTGTACAATCGTCAATATGGGAATATTCCGAAAGGTAGCTATACGGGTGGCAGTACCTATACTGTTAAGAAAGGCGATACGCTTTTCTATATTGCCTGGATTACCGGGAACGATTTCCGTGACCTCGCACAACGCAATAACGTTCCGGCCCCGTATGGCCTGAATGTCGGACAAACTCTGCAAGTGGGCAACGCGTCGGGTGCACCGATTACCGGTGGTAATGCCATCACCCAGGCGGATGCAGCACAGCAAGGAGTTGTGACCAACCCTGCACAAAATTCCACCGTTGCTGTTGCTTCGAAACCAACAATTACGTATTCTGAGGATTCAGGTGAACAAAGTGCTAACAAAATGTTGCCGAACAACAAGCCTGCTGGGACCGTCGTCACAGCGCCTGTAACGGCTCCGGCAGTTAGTGCAACCGAATCGACTGCAAGCTCAACTTCTACCAGTTCGCCGATTTCTACCTGGCGCTGGCCGACTGACGGCAAAGTGATCGAAAACTTCGCAGCTACCGAAGGTGGCAATAAAGGGATCGACATTGCAGGCAGCAAAGGACAGGCTATTGTCGCGACCGCAGATGGACGCGTCGTGTATGCCGGTAACGCGCTGCGTGGTTACGGTAATCTTATTATCATCAAACACAACGATGATTACCTGAGTGCCTACGCCCATAACGATACAATGCTGGTCCGGGAACAACAAGAAATCAAGGCGGGGCAGAAGATAGCTACCATGGGTAGCACCGGCACCAGTTCTACACGCTTGCATTTTGAAATTCGTTACAAGGGGAAATCCGTAAACCCGCTGCGCTATTTACCGCAGCGATAATTCGGCGGAACCAGGCTTTCACGTGCTAGTTCCGTTAGGGATCACGGGTAGGAGCCACCTTATGAGTCAGAATACGCTGAAAGTTCATGATTTAAATGAAGATGCGGAATTTGATGAGAACGGAGTAGAGGCTTTTGATGAGAAAGCCTTGAGTGAAGAGGAACCCAGTGATAACGACCTGGCTGAAGAAGAGCTGTTATCGCAGGGGGCCACACAGCGTGTGTTGGACGCGACTCAGCTTTACCTTGGTGAGATTGGTTATTCGCCACTGTTAACAGCCGAAGAAGAAGTTTATTTTGCGCGTCGCGCACTGCGTGGAGATGTCGCTTCTCGCCGCCGCATGATTGAAAGTAACCTGCGTCTGGTGGTGAAAATTGCTCGTCGTTATGGCAATCGTGGTCTGGCGTTGCTGGACCTGATTGAAGAGGGCAATCTGGGGCTTATCCGTGCCGTCGAGAAGTTTGACCCTGAGCGCGGGTTCCGCTTCTCAACATACGCGACCTGGTGGATCCGCCAGACGATCGAACGGGCGATTATGAATCAAACCCGTACGATCCGACTGCCGATTCACATTGTAAAAGAGCTGAACGTCTATCTGCGTACCGCGCGTGAGTTGTCGCATAAACTGGACCACGAACCGAGCGCAGAAGAGATTGCGGAACAACTGGATAAACCGGTTGATGACGTCAGCCGTATGCTCCGACTCAACGAGCGCATTACCTCGGTAGACACCCCGCTGGGTGGCGATTCCGAAAAAGCGTTGCTGGATATTCTGGCCGACGAAAAGGAAAACGGTCCGGAAGACACCACGCAAGACGATGATATGAAACAGAGCATCGTCAAATGGCTGTTCGAACTGAACGCCAAACAGCGTGAGGTGCTGGCACGTCGTTTTGGTCTGCTGGGGTACGAAGCTGCGACACTGGAAGACGTGGGCCGTGAAATTGGCCTGACCCGTGAACGTGTTCGCCAGATTCAGGTTGAAGGTCTGCGTCGTCTGCGTGAAATCCTGCAGACGCAGGGGCTGAATATCGAAGCGCTGTTCCGCGAGTAAGCACAAGTTCTATCAAGAAAGGCCAGTTCTATTGGGACTGGCCTTTTTCTTTAGTGGATATGCAGACCGGGTAAGGCGGAGCCGTCATCCGGGACATTACCCCATCATCTTACGCACCAGATACGTAAACTGTTCGCGTTCTTGCGCGCTAAGCCGCCCGAGAAACTCATTATCTATACTGTCTCCCAGCTGTGTCACGTGGGTAAGCAATGCATCACCCTCAGGCGTCAGATAGACAAATCGCCTGCGCTTATCTGCCGGATCGTGCTCGCGTTTTACCAGCCCCCGACTTTCCATCCGGCTCAGCATTTCCGCAAGCGTAGCTTTCGTACTCACCGCGGCCTCTGTTAAGTCAACTTGCTCGATACCAGGACGTTCAGCAATGGCCCGCATCACTGCGTACTGAGGTTTAGTCAGTTCCGGTAATGCCTGCTGCCAGCGAGCCGTATGCTTTTGAAAAAGCTGGCGTAGTAAATGAAACGCGGTATTACGTAACTCCATGGGAACTCCGGGCAAACGATCGGCCTCTATCATAGCGGGTAACGCGTGATTTTTTAACAAGCGCGACTTTAGCTATCTGTGCCAGGTGTCCTTGCCCGGAGTCGGTTGTGGGAGTATGTTAAGCAAAATGTTCGCACACGAACAATATTGAGAGGTTGAATGAGACTCATCGTAGGAATGACCGGGGCAACGGGAGCGCCGCTTGGCGTGGCGCTGCTACAGGCGCTGCGGCAAATGTCGGAAGTGGAAACGCATCTGGTGTTATCGAAGTGGGCGAAAACGACCATTGAGCTGGAAACGCCGTATAGCGTTCACGATGTGTCTGCGCTGGCGGACTACTGCCACCATCCGGCGGATCAGGCGGCGAGTATCTCCTCCGGATCGTTTCGGACCGACGGCATGGTTGTTATCCCCTGTAGCATGAAAACGCTGGCCGGTATTCGGGCTGGGTATGCGGAAGGGCTGGTGGGGCGGGCTGCTGATGTGGTGCTAAAAGAAGGACGCAAGCTGGTGCTGGTTCCGCGTGAAATGCCGCTGAGCACCATTCATCTGGAAAATATGCTCGCACTTTCCAGTATGGGCGTGGCGATGGTCCCGCCGATGCCTGCGTATTACAACCACCCGCAAACGGTCGATGACATCACTCAGCATATCGTTGCGCGTGTGCTCGATCAGTTTGGTCTGGAGCATCCAAACGCCCGTCGCTGGCAGGGATTACGGCAGGCGCAGAATTTTTCACAGGAGAATGAGTAATGGCATTTGATGATTTGCGCAGCTTTTTGCAAGCGCTGGACGACCAGGGACAATTGCTGAAAATCAGTGAAGAAGTGAACGCTGAACCGGATTTAGCGGCTGCTGCCAATGCCACCGGGCGTATTGGTGACGGCGCGCCTGCGCTGTGGTTTGACAACATTCGTGGATTTACCGATGCCCGTGTGGCAATGAACACTATCGGCTCCTGGCAGAACCACGCTATCTCGTTGGGTTTACCACCGAATACGCCGGTGAAAAAGCAGATCGATGAATTTATTCGCCGCTGGGATAAATTTCCGGTTGCGCCAGAACGTCGTGCCAATCCGGCGTGGACGGAAAACAGCGTCGACGGCGACGATATTAACCTGTTTGATATTCTGCCGTTGTTTCGTCTGAACGATGGCGACGGTGGTTTCTACCTTGATAAAGCCTGCGTGGTTTCACGCGATCCGCTGGATGTCGACAATTTCGGTAAGCAGAACGTCGGTATTTACCGTATGGAAGTAAAAGGCAAGCGTAAGCTGGGCCTGCAGCCGGTGCCAATGCACGATATCGCGCTGCACCTGCATAAAGCGGAAGAACGCGGCGAGGATCTGCCAATTGCGATCACCCTTGGCAACGATCCGATCATCACGCTGATGGGGGCGACGCCGCTGAAGTACGATCAGTCTGAATATGAAATGGCAGGGGCGCTGCGTGAAAGCCCGTACCCGATCGCCACCGCGCCGTTGACCGGTTTTGACGTACCGTGGGGCTCTGAAGTGATCCTTGAAGGGGTCATCGAAAGCCGTAAACGTGAAATAGAAGGGCCATTTGGTGAATTTACCGGTCACTACTCTGGCGGACGCAACATGACCGTGGTGCGCATTGATAAAGTGTCTTACCGTACGAAGCCGATCTTTGAATCGCTCTATCTCGGCATGCCGTGGACGGAGATCGATTACCTGATGGGCCCGGCGACTTGTGTGCCGTTATACCAGCAACTGAAAGCAGAATTCCCTGAAGTGCAGGCGGTTAACGCCATGTATACCCACGGTTTGCTGGCGATTATCTCCACTAAAAAACGCTACGGCGGCTTTGCCCGTGCGGTGGGGCTGCGGGCGATGACGACGCCGCATGGTCTGGGCTATGTGAAGATGGTGATTATGGTTGATGAGGATGTTGATCCGTTCAACTTACCGCAGGTGATGTGGGCGCTGTCGTCGAAGGTTAACCCGGCGGGCGATCTGGTGCAGTTGCCGAATATGTCGGTACTGGAACTGGACCCTGGCTCCAGCCCGGCAGGTATCACGGACAAGCTGATTATTGATGCCACTACCCCGGTTGCCCCGGATAACCGTGGCCATTACAGCCAGCCGGTATGTGATTTACCTGAGACTCACGCCTGGGCTGAAAAGCTGACCGCCATGCTGGCCAACCGTAAATAAGGAGATGCAGATGATTTGTCCACGTTGTGCTGATGAACAGATAGAATTGATGGCGGTCTCGCCGGTGAAAGGTGTCTGGACGGTATATCAGTGTCAGCATTGTCTGTACACCTGGCGTGATACCGAACCGCTACGGCGTACCAGCCGCGAGCACTACCCGCAGGCGTTTCGCATGACGCAGAAGGATATTGATGACGCACCGATGGTGCCGAGTATTCCGCCGCTGCTGGCAGAAGATAAGCGCTAATCAACATTGCCGGGTGCGGCTTCGCCTTACCCGGCCTACACATAGCGGTATTTTGTAGGCCCGACAAGCAAAGCGTCATCGGGCAGAACATACCAATATTAAGCCTCGGAATATCCGGGGCTTGTTATTTTGCGAGCAGGCTCATAGCAAATGGCTTAATTTGTTCGAGGAGATGACGCCTGGAATAGAATAGCTACGGGTGCTTGAGGCTTTCTGAGCTTTGAGCATTTGCAAGGTCCCGGAAAGACAAAAGCCCCAGGAGATAGTTCTATCAACCTGAGGCTAGCGTACAAACCTGAACAATTTGGATGTTAGTCTCTTCTTTGCAGGGAGGCAAGACATGCTGACAAAATATGCCCTGGTGGCGATTGTAGTGCTGTGTTTCACGGTGCTGGGATTTACGTTAATGGTACGAGATTCGCTGTGCGAGTTAAGTATCAAAGAGCGTAATATGGAGTTTAAAGCTGTTCTCGCTTACGAACCGAAGAAGTAGCAACAACGCGGGGGAAACCCCGCGTCTTGATGGTCTGGTTTCGGCCTCTCGCACCCATTTCAGAAGTACTCGCTTGTTGCCGTAGGCCCGATAAGCTAAGCGCCATCGGGCATTACAACGTTACACCAGACTCTTCAACCGGTAGATCCACTCCAGCGCCTGGCGCGGCGTCAGCGAATCCGGGTCGAGATTTTCCAGAGCTTCAACGGCAGGTGATGTCTCTTCCGGGGCACTGAGCAGTGACATCTGCGTACCATCAACTTGCGTTGCCGCGGCGTTTGGCGTGATGCTTTCCAGCTCGCGCAGTTTTTGCCGTGCGCGTTTGATAACCTCTTTCGGCACGCCAGCCAGTGCCGCGACCGCCAGACCATAGCTCTTACTCGCCGCGCCATCCTGTACGCTGTGCATAAAGGCGATGGTATCGCCATGCTCTAACGCATCCAGATGTACGTTCGCTACGCCTTCCATTTTTTCCGGTAACTGAGTCAGCTCGAAGTAGTGGGTAGCAAACAGCGTGAGTGCTTTGATTTTATTCGCCAGATTTTCAGCACAAGCCCAGGCCAGAGATAAACCGTCATAGGTAGAGGTCCCGCGTCCAATCTCATCCATTAGCACCAGGCTGTTCTCAGTGGCGTTATGCAGAATATTGGCCGTTTCGGTCATTTCTACCATGAAGGTTGAACGACCGGATGCGAGGTCATCCGCCGCGCCCACACGGGTAAAGATACGGTCGATTGGACCTATTTCTACCTTTTGTGCCGGCACATAGCTGCCGATGTAGGCCAGCAGCGCAATCAGCGCGGTCTGGCGCATATAGGTGCTTTTACCACCCATATTTGGCCCGGTAATAATCAGCATCCGCCGCTGCGGGGAAAGGCTAAGTGGGTTGGCGATAAACGGCTCACTCAGCACCTGCTCCACCACCGGGTGGCGACCCTCTGCAATACGGATACCGGGCTTATCGCTGAATGTCGGGCAGGTATAGTTCAGGGTATAAGCGCGTTCGGCCAGGTTGACCAGCACGTCCAGCTCTGCCAGTGCGCTGGCGCTCTGCTGTAAATCCGCCAGATGCGGCAACAGCATGTCGAACAGCTCGTCATACAGCTGTTTTTCCAGTGCCAGCGCTTTACCTTTTGAGGTCAGAACTTTGTCTTCGTACTCTTTCAGCTCAGGAATGATGTAGCGCTCGGCATTTTTCAGCGTCTGACGGCGCACATAGTTAATCGGCGCCAGGTGGCTCTGTCCACGGCTGATCTGAATGTAGTAACCGTGGACGGCGTTAAATCCAACTTTCAATGTGTCCAGGCCGGTGCGCTCGCGTTCGCGGATCTCCAGTCTGTCCAGATAATCAGTTGCGCCATCAGCCAGCGCTCGCCATTCGTCCAGCTCTTCGTTATAGCCCGGTGCGATAACGCCACCATCGCGTACCAGCACTGGCGGGGCATCAACCACGGCACGCTCCAGCAGTTCACGCAGTTCTGTGAACTCGCCCATTTTTTCGCGCAGCATCTGCACGGGAGCGCTGTTTACGTTTTCCAGTTGAGCGCGCAGTTCCGGTAATTGCTGGAAGGCGTGACGCATACGCGCCAGATCGCGTGGACGCGCGGTACGTAGTGCCAGACGCGCCAGAATACGTTCCAGATCGCCCACCTGACGCAGCACGGGTTGTAATTCGCTGGTGGCATCCTGTAGCGCGCCGATGGTCTGCTGGCGCTCGATCAGTATCTGCGTATCGCGCACCGGCATATGCAGCCAGCGTTTGAGCATACGGCTACCCATTGGCGTCACGGTACAATCAAGCACTGATGCCAGCGTGTTTTCTGCGCCACCGGCCAGGTTCTGGGTAATTTCCAGATTGCGGCGCGTGGCGGCATCCATAATGATGCTGTCCTGCTGGCGTTCCATGGTGATGGAGCGAATATGTGGCAGTGAGGTGCGCTGGGTATCTTTTACATATTGCAGCAGGCAGCCGGCAGCGCATAACCCACGCGGCGCGTTTTCCACACCAAAGCCGATCAGATCCCGAGTGCCAAACTGCAGGTTTAACTGCTGGCGGGCGGTATCAATTTCAAACTCCCACAGCGGACGACGACGCAGGCCGCGACGGCCCTCGATCAGCGATGTTTCTGCGAAATCTTCGGCATACAGCAACTCGGCAGGGTTGGTGCGCTGCAGTTCCGCAGCCATTGTCTCGCGGTCTGCGGGTTCACTGACGCGAAAACGCCCGGAGCTGATGTCCAGTGTGGCGTAGCCAAAACCTTTACTGTCCTGCCAGACGGCGGCCAGCAGGTTGTCCTGACGTTCCTGTAACAGCGCTTCATCACTGATGGTACCCGGCGTGACGATGCGTACCACTTTGCGTTCAACCGGCCCTTTGCTGGTCGCCGGATCGCCAATCTGCTCACAAATAGCGACAGATTCCCCCTGATTGACCAGCTTAGCGAGGTAGTTTTCCACCGCATGGTGGGGAATGCCCGCCATCGGGATGGGCTCGCCTGCCGATGCGCCACGTTTGGTTAGCGAGATATCGAGTAGCTGCGACGCACGTTTCGCGTCGTCATAAAACAGTTCGTAAAAGTCGCCCATGCGGTAAAACAGCAGGATCTCCGGGTGCTGAGCCTTCAGCTTGAGATACTGCTGCATCATGGGGGTATGGTTGGTGAAGTCCGTATCAAGTGACTCTTTCATATCGCCTTTGCTCTTTTTTTAATCTTTTTGGGTACCGGGGAAGTCTCATGTGAGCCCCTGGAAACTCACATAAACCCACAAATTTGTCATTCGAAAGCCGCCTAAAAGACAGTAACGGTGAGCGTTGGCTCAGACTGAATGCTGTATCTTATCACTGACAACCACTGAGATTCATCCGTCGGTTGTACCGGCAGAATGCCTGGCGATTACTCATTTTCCGGCAGAGCATAATTCTGGCAGTACAGATAGGGGATCCCTTCTTTGGTAATCAGATAGGTATCTCTGTTCAGTGCGAAAAGATCGACATTAGAGACGCTGGTGTTGGTCAGGAAGAAATCGGGCAGGATCTGCTGGATTAAACTGGCGGGAGCCGTTTCACGATTTGATACATGAATTTTCTGTGAGACCCATACCGGGCTGGTGCCGTAACTGGAGTGCGTAAAGAGCACCATGCGTTGTACAGTCTGTTCATTATTAGTGGTGTCACTAATAATGCCATCAATATTCACAATACCTTTAGTATCACCGCTTTTGATATCAATGATCCCCTTAAACGAGGCGGTATTACGCACGATATCAATGGCTGCCCGACAGGAAAGATTATGCAAGTGATTATGATTATTGCCGAGCCGCCAGATGCTGGCAATTGCAATTACGCAAAGGCAAAGCATCAGGATAATACCCGTCTGGGTACGGAAGCGGGGAGTGCGAGGAAGTAAATTCATTAGCTATCATACCGTGGGTAATAGACTGACTGACACGCGTTTTCTTGTTCGCCTTTCATTGGCGAGCGGCACAACAGCACCGACAATTTTTTTGATTCCGGATAGGTCGTGATATAGATAAATTTATTGTCCTGACACAACGCAGGATTTTTGTCGATAAACGCAGTATGCCGGGAAAAATTACTGGCATCGTTATTAAAATAATACTGACAGTCAGTTGATACTTGTGGCGCAGCAATATATCCGGAAAAATAATCATCACTGCTTTTCCACGGGAATACGATCAGCACGCAGATTATCAGTGTCAGTGCCATCATTATCGTTTCAGTGGGGGTTACCCGTGGTTTACGTGGTGTCTCTGCCAACAACGCCTCTATACCCGCTCCTGGCGTTAAGCCAGATTCGGGTGCTACCGGTATGTCAATGGATAAAGGGATACTCTCCGGTGTTGCAATCTCCAGGATTTCAAACTCTTCATTAATAATCAGTCCCTTGCGAGGTATCGTTGTGATGAACGTTTGCTCCAGCTCCAGCTCCAGTTGCAGCAGGCTTTTGCGTAAAGACAGGATGCTCTGATAAAAGGCATTGAAGCTGACCTGGCGATGATTGCTACCCCAGCCAAACTCCAGCAATTCGTTCTGTGAGACGACCTTTCCGCGATGTTGAATAAGTAATAAAAGACATAGTGATGCCGAGTGTTTAAGTTTTATCTGCAGCTCGGGATGGTCTACCCGCGTCAGACACTGTGTGCCTGGCGTGAAGATTATTTTATTTTCAATTAGATAACTGACATTGCCAGTCTCGGACATAATGCCTCAGCTCTTGATGATGCACCCAGTGGTCAGTGGCTCATGATAACACTTTGTCCAAAAAAGACGCCAGAACCGCGCAGTGTTGCAATTCGATAGCATAATATTACAACAATAGTAACTTTTTAATGAAAATAAAGATCATATAAATCAATGAATTGTGTCTTTTTGGCTATTGTACAAAGAGCAAAAAGACGAAATTGTGATGACAAAGGTGATAAACATTAATTCTTTGTGGACAGCGCAATATACTGCTCGACGCCACCACGCGAGAACAACGTCAGTGCCGTTAGCGCGTCAAAAGCACCAGGGAATGCTGGTGGTAGAGGTAGATAGGGATAAATGTCAGCTTGTATTAAAGCTGACATTTATTTTGTCCGTTAACTAAATTCCACCATTATTTTGATGAAGCAATTATTTGCGTTAGAGAGTCCCATGTTCCAGAACGAAATAGACAAATCTGTAGTGCTGATTGGTGATGAAATAAAGAAATCGGATAACGCCTGGCTGTCCTTGCGTAAAAAACGTCAGCGCATAGATCTGAAAGTCGATGGAAATATCTTGTTTCTGGAGAAAGGGACGGTCTCTGTATATCGTGTAGAAAATGACTTAGTGACGGTAAGTATTTCTGCGCCGGCGATCCTTGGACTACCGCAAATGCGCACGGAGGTCGCTGGACACTATTTACGCTGCGACACCGATTGTGAAATGTGGGCCATGAGTGTACAGAACGCCGATCTTTTATTTTCCGCTAAAAATCTCTGGAAGCAGGCATTTGATATCCTGGCGCACCATCTGCAACGCTATTTCCAGCGTGAAACATTGCAATCGCACAGAACCATTCGTGAGCTGATTATTGAACACGTCAAATATATTTGGGGGATGGAGCCCGCGGTACGTGAGAAAACATCCGTATATACCTTCATTTTGACCCGCAATCATATCTCGCGCAGTGCTATTCATAAGGTATTACAGGAGCTGGTGAATGACGGAAAAATTACGCTCAATCGGGGGAAACTGTCTGCTTATTCCGCGGCATAAACAGATGTTGTAATCTACGGTTAATATAGCCTCCTGCAGGAGGCTATATTAATGTCATGGCTATTTATCAACGTCAGAAATATTAGTCAGTATGCCATTAAATGTTATTTATACATCATGCGACTGAAGCCGACTCTCGGAATGACGATCGCGCAGCGTTGAATAAATAAAGGTGATGACAAACAGCAGGGAAAATAAAACGACAATCGTCGGCGCGGGGGCACTGTCGATGAAAAATGACAGGTATACACCCATAAATGACGTTGCAACCGATATGGCGGTAGCCAGTAACAATGCCTGGGCGAACCTGCGTGTCATTAAAATCGCAATCGCACCGGGGGCAATCAACAAGGAGATCGACAAAATAATACCTACCGACTTTAGCGTCGCGACGATAGTCAGGGCGATCATACACAGCAGACCATAATGCAGCAGTGTGGTGTTAAGACCGCTGGCCTTTGCCTGGTGCGGATCGAACGCATGCAGCAGCAGATCTTTCCATTTGAGCCCGATGATAAGCGCTATCCCTAAAGCGATAACCGCAGTTTGCGCAATATCGCCCAGCGAAACGCCCAGCATGTCACCGAACAAAATATGGTCCAGATGAATTTCAGACTGGATTGACACATACAGCACCAGTCCGGCGCCAAACATACCGGAAAAGACGATCCCCATCAGGGTATCGCGCTTGATACGGCTGTTATCGTCAAGATACCCGGTGGCGACCGCGCAGAACAGTCCGGCGACAAAAGCGCCAATCGCCAGCGGAATACCCGCAATCCAGGCCAGTACAATCCCCGGAAAGACCGCATGGCTCATGGCATCACCCATCAGCGCCCAACCTTTCAACACCAAAAAGACCGACAGCAGCGCGCAGGGTATGGCGACGATAACGGAGATGGTCAGCGCGTTGACCATAAAGCTGAACTGAAAGGGTTCCAGTAATGTGGTTAAGAACATGAGGACTCCTTGTTCACCCGTCGGGCGCGGCGGCGGTTTGCCAGCAGACCGTGTTTGGGCGCAAACACGAACGCCAGCAGGAATAACAGCGTTTGCAGAACCACAATAATTCCTCCGGTTGCACCGTCCAGCCAGTAGCTTAGCCAGGCACCAAAAAAGCTGGTCAGGCTACCGATAGCGACCGCGATAGTGAGCAGGCGTGGAAAGCGATCCGTCAGCAACCAGGCGGTCGCGCCAGGCGTGACCACCAGGCAAATGACCAGAAATGCGCCGACGGTTTGCAGTGCGGCAACGGTGGAAACGGAGAGCAGCGTAAAAAATAGCAGCTTCAGCCGACCAGGATTCAGACCGATAGAGCGCGCATGGTTTTCATCGAAAAAGACCACCATCAGGTCTTTCCACTTCAGCAGCAGGATGGTCAGTGAGATAACGCCGATGATCGCCAGTTGCAAAATATCTTCCGGCGCAATCGCCAGCACGTTGCCGAGAATAATGGTCTGGATGTTCACCGACATCGGATTGAGCGACACCATAAACAGCCCGATACCGAAGAAAGAGGAAAATATCAGCCCGATGATGGCATCTTCTTTCAGGCGTGAGCGCTGATTGAGAAACAGCATACTGCCCGCCGCCAGTCCGCCGGAAAGAAATGCCCCCAGCGCGAAGGGAAGTCCTAACATATAGGCTCCGGCAACACCGGGTACGATGGAATGCGATAGCGCATCGCCAATCAGCGACCAGCCTTTGAGCATCAGGTAGCACGAGAGGAACGCGCACAGGCCGCCGACCATCGCCGAAACCCACATGGCGTTGAGCATGTACTGGTAACCAAAGGGTTCTGTCAGCCAGTTCATGACTATTCCCCTTCGCGTGCCGCGCGACGCGAAATAAACGGGCGCTCATCATCGGTAATCACGTGCTGTTCACCGCCGCTCAGCGCAACATGACGCAGAACGCCGCTAAATGCTAGTTCAAGGTTCTCGGTGGTAAAGGTGGTGTCAGTTGGGCCGCTTGCCAGCACGGTGCCTTTAATCATTACAGTGTAATCACAAAACTCGGTGACCGAGCCCAGGTTATGGGTGGAAACCAGCATGGTTCGACCCTCATCACGCAGTTCACGCAGCAGACCGATGATACGTGCCTCGGTTTTTACATCCACGCCGGTGAAGGGTTCATCCAGTAAAATAACCTGTCCGTCCTGTGCGATGGCCCTTGCCAGAAAAACACGCTTTTTCTGCCCACCGGACAGTTCACCTATCTGACGATGGCGATAGTCCAGCATATCAACCCGCGCCAGTGCCGCATCCACGCAGGCGTGGTCAATTTGTTTTGGTCGACGCAGCCAGCCCATATGGCCAAAACGTCCCATCATGACCACATCTTCCACCAGCACCGGAAACGACCAGTCCACCTCTTCAGACTGGGGCACATAAGCAATCAGATTCTGTTTTAGCGCCTTGCTGACCGGCTGTTGCAGGATAGAGATTTCCCCCTGCGCCAGCTGGACAAACCCCATCAGCGCTTTAAAAAGCGTTGATTTTCCCGAACCGTTTACGCCGACCAGAGCGGCAATTGAGCCGCCCGGAACCTGAAAAGTGGCGTCCCGCAGTGCGGTATGACCGTTGCGATACGTCACCGTAACCTGATTTACGGTAATCGCAGAGTGACTCATGGTTGGCTCTCCAGACCCTTGTTGATGCCGTTAACAATGGTTTGCGTGGTGACGCGCAGTAGATCCAGATAGGTCGGGACCGGGCCGTCGGCAGCGCTGAGTGAATCGACGTACAGCACGCCGCCGTAATGTGCGCCAGACTCCCGGGCTACCTGACGCGCGGGTTTGTCGGATACGGTACTTTCGCTAAATACCGTGGGGATCTGATGCGCCCGTAGGGTATCGATCACCTTGCGTACCTGTTTCGGCGTACCTTGTTGATCGGCGTTGATCGGCCATAAGTACAGTTCTTTCAGATCGTTATCGCGTGCCAGATAGGAGAACGCCCCTTCGCTAGTGACCAGCCAGCGTTTATCGGCAGGAATTTTGGCAAGTTCGGCCTGGAGCGGCGCGAGCGTTTGCTGAATTTCTGCTTTATAGCGCTCGGCATTCTTCTGGTAGGTCGCTGCGTTTTCCGGGTCATACTTCATTAACGCATCACGAATGTTATCCACGTAAATCAGGGCGTTGTCTGCCGACATCCAGGCATGCGGATTGGGTTTTCCATTGTATGGCCCTTCGCTGATGCCCATCGGTTGTACGCCGTTTGAGACCATCACTTCCGGTACGCCGGACAGATGTTGGTAGAAGCGGGCGAACCAGAGCTCCAGATTGAGACCATTAGAGAGAATTAACTGCGCACCCTGCGCCCGCTTAATGTCGCCTGGCGTGGGCTGGTATTCGTGAATCTCTGCCCCGGGTTTGGTAATTGAACTGACGTCCGCCGCATCGCCTGCCACATTGCTTGCCATATCAGCAATGATCGTAAACGTCGTGATGACCTTGAACTTTTCTTTCGCCCAGGCAGGCGACAGCGCAAGTGCCGTCAACAGACTGGCAAGGAGAACAGACTTCAGACGAGGCAGATGCGGCATAGTATCCCTCACAACAAAGTGGTTAATTAATCATCTAATATAGCCTTTGCTATGTTATATAGCACATGGCATAAACAAATGAAAATAATTCTTATTTGCGTAGGGTGCTAAGGAATAGACGGGGGATAATACGTTTCACACCGGCACGATTGCCGGCGTGAAGGGGACGAAAAAAACGGAGATTATGACTTCTGGAATTCAGTGACGGTTTCCCATGCTACCTGTTGTAACGCTTTGGCGGTGGCAGGGGTCATGTCTGTATCAACAGGAAGCGCGCCGCCGACCGGAGACTGGTTATACAGGGTGGCGAAGAATACGCAGGCGGCGAGATACGTACCAGAAATAGAAGGGTGGACACCATCATGATAATACAGGTTGATTTCCGGATGGGTCTTGCGCGCTTTCTCGAAAGCGAGACCTACCGGAGCGACATATCCCCCCGTTTTCTGCGCAATCGAGATATAAGCGTCCGCCAGTTTTTGGCTGTCTTCGGGTTTGTCTTTTTTCGGCCAGGTCATGAAATAGACAACTTTTGCACCCGCTTTATGTGCCATGTCGGCCATTTGGGTGGCAGAGCCAACGAAGTTTTGTCGGGTGCTTTCTTTCTTTGAAATCGTTTCTGTGGAGTTTCCCTGTAGCACCACCACATCCCATTTCTGTAACGTATTCTGGTAGCGCATATTCTCAATCTGCCAGCCTAAATGACCGCTGGAAATCGTGATACCCCGATACTTATAGCCTTTGGCATGATCAGGCAGTAAAGACTGCGTCAAATCTCGTAATCGGGTATTGATATTGTTGTTATAGAACGTGAACGAGTTGCCATACAGCGCGACGATTTTATTCTCGCCATCCATTTTCGCATGTGCGGAAGGCGCCAATAACGTATCTGCGTGAGCACAGATACTGCTCAGTGCCAGGGCCGTTGCTGCAGTAAGTAAAGTTATCTTTTTCATCAGTTATCTCTTAGAAATCATAACGAAGTCCAACGATGAGCGCATCATCATTGGTTTTTTTGTTCTTACTGGCGAATTCTTTATCGTAAGTAAATGATAACCACGTATCCTCAGCTAATGTTAATTGCGCTTCAGCACGCCAGTCTTCTTTTTCCGCAATATCTTTACCATCTTCATTTAGAAAACTATATCCGGTGAGAACCTTGACGGTGCCAAAGTTGTAGGAAATAAGTGAATCCATCCCTTTATAATTATTATCGCTTTTGTTATCGCGAGAAATAGAAGTACGCAATGCGGTTACCGCGACCTCATAGGCTTTATAGCTGAATTGTAACCCTCCCATAATTTGATCGTTTTGATTACGCCCATCGGTGGTCACTACGCCATCCTGTCGTTTGTAACGACTGGCCGCGAGTGCTGGTGTAATTCTAAAATCACCAAATTTGAAAGACTTGCGATAGCTGGCCATCGCGCCGTAATCCAGGGCTTCGTTATCGCTGTTGCCATTACCGGAGACCCATGCCAGTTGAATTTCGTTACCGGCAAATTTGGCGTTCCATTGAACGGTGCCGTCCTGTCGGTTGAACTGGTACGAATCATCAATGGTTGTAATGCCATAGCTGTAGATATTAGGGGTGAAGTTTTTGTACTTATCGGTCATTTTCATGACCTGATACAACGGGTTTTTGGTTCTCCCGGTGATCAGTTCACCCCATGTTTTATTTGACAGACCGACATAGGAATAGCGGGCTTCCATATCGCTTTCACCGGTATTGTTATCATTTTTTTCGGTACGCACCTGCCATTCCAGGCGACCCACGATTTTGGTATCTGGCAAAAGATCCAGATCTCGGGTGAGGTAAATACCTACACGACCACCCAGATCGCTTCGGCTTTCACTGCCAGCAAATGAATTCTGGCCACTCGCAATTTTACCCTCAACACGGCCATAGATATCCAGCGTATTTCCATCCTTATTATAGACGTTTAAGGCGAACGCCGAGGAACTCATACCCATTAGTAATATTAGTGAATAGTTTTTTAGCTTCATATCATCCCTCAAACCAGCATTAGTTTCCTGACCATAAAATAAAGTTCACAGCGGGATAATTGTTTGTGGGAAAGGAGTGTTAGCGGTATGGGAATTATTTTTTCTCGTAATTAAATGTGATTATTCACGCATAAATATCACTAATTTTACTATTGTATTAATGGTTTTTATATTTAATGCGCGTTTTTTCTGAAATATTACGTCTACTTAAAATATAATTCACAAATTACTGTGAAGTACATCGCATTTCTACTTGGTGGAAAAACTGAAAATGGGAATATTGTATTCTCATGGCCTTTTTTGGGGTGGGAATACTATTTTCCCCTATAATTTAGAAAACAGATCCCGCAAAATTGATTAATCACATTTTCGATTATGACGCATTCATTGGCCGGAGAGGCGCTGTATGTTCGGTAAGCAAACAACGGTATTTGATTCTGATCTTTATTCTTCATTGTTCACCCAAGGTCGGATGCGGGAAATATGGTCTGACGACAATCTGCTGCGGTGTTGGTTGCGATTTGAGGAAACCGTCGCTCGCGTGCAAGGTGAGCTAGGGATTATCCCTGAGCAAGCCGCCGTCGAAATTGAAAAAACGTGCAGGGAAATACAGATAGATTGGCCGGCCCTTGCACAGGAAACACAGACGGTTGGTATGGCGATAAAACCGCTGATCGATCAGATTTCTGCTTGCGGTACACCGTTAGTAAGTCAGTATCTGCACTGGGGATGTACTACCCAGGACCTGCTGGACTCTGGCATGGCGATGAGACTGCAACAAACGTTGCAGCTGCTGCGCGAGCAATTGCTCGATGTTGGCGAAGTGATGAAAGCGATGGCAATACGTCATACCAGAACGGTGATGGTTGCGCGCACTAATTCAGTGGATGCCTCTGCGACAACATGGGGGCTGCATGTTTGCAGTTATCTGGTGGAGGTTAACCGCCATCTGATAAGACTCCAGCAACTGTACCCGCGTGCGGTCACCGGGCTTTTTGGCGGCGCGGTAGGTAATCTGGCCTCCGTGGGCGAGCAGGGAATGGAAACGCGTGAACGGCTGATGCGAGCGCTGGGTCTGAATGTGCCCTGCGGCATTAATAATGCCAGCCAGGATGCGGTTGTTGAAGTTGTGCAGTTTTTTGCCCTTGTTCACGGCACGTTGTGTCGTCTGGCCAACGATGTCGAAACAATGGGGCGCACACCGATCGCTGAAGTGCTGGAGGGAGAAGGCGGTGGAGGGTCGAGCACGATGCCGCACAAAGTTAATCCACGCGCCAGTAACATGATGCAAACATTGGCAAGGATGGGATGGATGTATGCATCTGGCGCTCCGGCCATGCTGGATCAACAGGATGTACGCGCCGCCTCAATGAGGGTATTAAACTGGACAATCCTCCCGGAGGCCTCTAATGCTTTATCGACCAGCCTGACACGCGCAAAGAATCTGCTTTCGCATCTCATCATTAATAAAGAGAAGATGCGTGCTAATTTCGATTGCTCGAAGCACTTTATTATGTCGGAATCACTGACGATGAAACTTGCCGCCAAAATCGGCAGAGAGTCCGCCTATAACTTATTGAAAAACATGCTAAAGCATGCAACCGGAGAGCACAGCTTCATGGAGATCGTGCAGGCTAGCCCGGAAATCCGCGCATCATTGTCTGTAGAGGAAATTACCACCGCCTGCGAGCCGCTGTCATATATCGGGGCTAACGATGCGCTCATCGCTGAAACTATAGCTGAGTTCGATCGCGCGAAAACGGCAGAGATTGCCTGATTCGTCTTGCTGCCGGGAGGGATAACTCTCCTGGCGGCTGGCGGTGCTAAGTGTTGTGTGCTGATGCAGAAAACGTTTCGAAAAAGACAAATAATTCCTCCAGTTGGGCAAAATTCCCCTCGCTATCGCCTTTCTCATAAGCCAGATGTAATATGAGTTCGATAAAAAAGAAGCCGAGTATACGGCTTTGAAAAATGGACTGTACGTCGCTGGGAAGAACAAACTGCAGATCGCAGAATTTACCGTAAGGGTTCGCTTCTGAGTTGGTAACCAGTACCACGACGGCATTCTTTTTTCTGAACCACTTCGCAATATTGAGGGCAACTCGATTAAATCGATAGTAGGAGAACACAATCAGGACATCCTCTTCCTCAATATTGATGAGACATTTGGGGAGTTCGCTGATGTCCGTCGGTAACAGAGTGATGTCACTGCGAAAGTACTTTAGCAGTGTACAAAAATGCGTCGCCATTGCATGAGAAGATGAAGGGCCGACGACATAAATATGACGTTTATTATTCAGTACCAGATCGATAAACGCATTAAGACTTTCAATATCGATGTTATTTTTAAATTGATTAAATAATTCTGATACTTTGTGGGTGAAATTAGTAACGATACTTTCGGTTGTGATGCTGGGATTGTTACGCAGTTTGATATTTTTCTCAAAAGGTGCAGATATTTTATTCTTAGACAGCGTAATGTCTAATGCTTTGCGGAAAGCAGCATAACCCGTAAACCCAATTTTATTTAAAAATCGGCCAATGGTTGCTTTGCTGACCATCGCATTTTGCGAGAGATCAACAATGCCATGATAGGGAAGTTCATTGAAGTGTTTATTAATATACTCATTAAGTCGACACTCAGATTCAGTCAGATCACCCATATTAAGAGTAAGTGAGTTATACTCATCCAGACTTAATGTGTTTTTTTTGTACATGGATAACACCCGATGGCTGTTGTATATCAACGTTGTTATAGGGTAATACGCTTTCGACGTCAATCATAGAATGAATATGTTGGAAACCCGTATCCAGCCTTCTTTGGACGGTGCGACCATATTCAGATGAGTTGCGATCTTACTCACAAAAAGGGGTGGGAAAACACCTTTCCCGTATTTTACAGCCACACAACCCATTACAATTAAATCTCAATATTTGAGTGTGTAATACGATAAATTTACGGACATATTATTGCTGCTTATATATGGGTGTGGTTTTTTACAATCCTACATAAGCTATGATGAGATGACGGGTAACCCTACCAAATTTGTATGGCATAGGAATTGTTATTATGACGGCGTTTATTATAGCAATAGTGATAACAGTTATTGCTGCATGGTTAATTGTGAAAAATTATCAGCCGCAAACTGTTTTATTACTCGCTGGACTGGCATTATTGACCATTACTGTACTTTTTTACCCTGAAAACAGCATTCTCTATGATAAAGCAAAATCTACGGGGTCAACCTGGCTGGATATCTTTAGCTTTGCAAAAGAATCGCTTACCACACAAATTGCAGGTATTGGTCTTATCATCATGGCTGCGGGTGGATTTGCCAGCTATATGGATCACATTAAAGCGTCGAATGCGATGGTCAATATGTGCATTCGTCCGCTGCAGGTAATTAAAGCGCCTTATCTGATCCTCGCGCTGGGGTATATCTGTGCACAGCTTCTGCATGTGGCAATTTCAAGTGCGGCGGGACTGGCGATGTTGCTGCTGGTGACATTCTTTCCGGTTCTGGTTCGTCTGGGGGTCAGTAAAGCCTCTGCGGCCGCGATGATTGGTCTGTGCGCGTTTATGGATCTAGGGCCCGCGGTAGGTACGGCGAATCTGGCGGCTAAACATGCTGGCATGGAAAGTGCTATCTACTTTGCCCATTACCAGATGCCGGTGGCGGTGGTGGTGATGCTGGCTGTGGCGGTGGTGATTTACTTTACCGCGAAGTATTTCGACAAAAAAGATGGCTTCGTACCGGGGGCGCAAAGCGTGGCGCAAGCGGAAGAAGAAGGCCGAAAGGTACCCGCTATTTACGCGCTGTTACCCGTCCTGCCTGTCGTACTGGTGCTGGTCTTTAGCCCTTTGGTTATCAAGTCCATCAAAATAGACGTGGTCACGGCGATGATCCTTGGCGCTGTCGTCGCATTTATCTTTGAACTGGTGGCTACCCGAGATTTCAAAAGCTGCTGCAAAGGGATACAGGTCTTTTTCAAAGGGATGGGCAGCATGTTTACCAGCATCGTTTCCTTGCTGGTGTGTGCGGATATCTATGCCCAGGGGCTGCAGAAAATTGGCGCGGTGGACTACCTGTTACAGTCAGTGCAAAACGCAGGACTGGGCTTTACCAGCATGACCCTGGTGATGACCGCGCTGGTGGGCGTAACCGCCGTCCTGACGGGCTCTGGCGTTGCCGCCTTTTTCTCCTTCTCCGGCCTGGCACCCTCCATTGCGGCAAAATTTGGTGAGAGCGCCGTCAATATGATCCTGCCTATGCAGTTAATGGCGGGAATGGGGCGCTCAATGTCCCCAGTGGCTGGAATCATTATTGCGGTGAGTAAAGCAGGAGAATGTTCACCGTTTATGATCGTCAGAAGAACGCTGCTTCCAGCGTTGGCCGGTATCGCGGCGATGCTGGTTGCCAACTATGTCCTGATTTGAATCCCGAGAGCCTGCAAATGCAGGCTCTTATTTTTTTATCTGGTTGTAATTTATGGATGGCAACGTGACAAACGATGTTTTATACGTCCCGTTTACGGGGAAGTTACTGCTTGAGTCGCCGTTATTAAACAAGGGAAGCAGCTTCACGCAGCAAGAAAGGCATGACTTTAACCTGAGTGGGCTACTGCCTTGCGCCATTGAGAATATTGATGAACAAGCCGAACGGGCGTATCAACAATATCTTGAGGCTGAATCCCACAACGCTCGACATATTTACCTGCGTAATATCCAGGATACTAACGAAACGTTATTTTATTACCTGTTGAAAAAGCATCTGCCAGAGATGCTACCCATCGTTTATACCCCGGTAGTCGGGGCAGCCTGTGAAAAATTCTCGTGGATTTATCGTCGTGCACGCGGTGTCTTTATCTCCTGGCCCGATCGCGATCGTATTGACGATATTTTGCATGATATTCCGCGGCACGATATCAAGGTCATCGTCGTCACCGATGGTGAGCGCATTCTGGGGCTAGGTGACCAGGGCGTTGGCGGCATGGGGATTCCTATCGGGAAACTGTCGCTCTATACCGTCTGTGGCGGGGTAAATCCGGCGAATACGCTACCTATTTTGCTGGATGTCGGTACGAACAATACGCGGCTGCTGGACGATCCGCGCTATATCGGCTGGCGTCATCCGCGCATAACTGGTGAAGACTATTTCGCATTTATTGGAATGTTTATTGCTGCCGTAAAACGGCGCTGGCCTAACGTTCTGCTGCAATTTGAAGATTTTGCCCAGCATACCGCCGTGCCGCTGCTGGACCGTTATCGCGATGAGCTGTGCTGTTTTAATGATGATATTCAGGGCACGGCGTCGGTGGCTCTGGCGACTCTGGTTGCTGCCTGCCGAGGCAGCGGTCGTGACTTCCGTCAGCAATCAATCGTAATTGTCGGGGCGGGTGCTGCAGGATGTGGGATCGCCCGGCATATTATTGCCTGCCGTATCAGTGAAGGAATGAGCCAGACCGAAGCCAGACGGACCATTTTTATGGTGGATCGCGACGGTCTGGTGATGACCACCAATAATACCTTAGCTGATTTCCAGCAACCGCTGGCGCAGCCTCCCGAGGCTGTATCTGACTGGCAGTATGAGGGGCAGACACCGTCGTTACTGGAGGTGATCCACAATGCTAAACCGGCGGTTATGCTGGGTGTGTCAGGTCAGGCTGGATTGTTCTCGCAGGAGGTCATTAGCACGATGTACCAATACTGCGACCGTCCGATCGTTATGCCGTTGTCGAATCCCACTTCGAGAATGGAAGCGCGACCAGAAGATATCATTCGCTGGACCGAGGGACAGGCCATCATCGCGACCGGCAGTCCCTGCGGTGTGATTGAATTTAATGGATGCTCCATTCCGGTGGCGCAGTGCAATAATGTGTATGTTTTCCCGGCCATCGGTCTGGGGGCTATTGCCAGCGGCGCGACACGCGTAACAGAGGCTATGCTGATGGCGGCAAGTCGTGCGCTGGCTGATGCTTCCCCGTTGGTGCGTAACGGGGAAGGCGCTCTGTTGCCGGAGATTGGGACAATCTGCGAGGTGACCCGTAGCATTGCCTTTGAGGTCGGTAAGGCGGCACAGCAGTCGGGTGTAGCAGGTAATATGAGCGACGACGCGCTGTTGCAAAGCATAAAAGATAACTTTTGGTTACCGCACTACCGTCCTTATAAACGCAGGGCAATTTAGCCGTTGTGACGAGTAAGCGGTACTCGGGTCTTGGTTGCCTTCACGATTAAGGTGTATTATTTATGCAACTTAATTGTGGAGGCCTCATGTCCGGCAAACGTATTGCTCGTGAAAAAATGACGATCCAAAAGATGATCTCGCTGTACGAAAGCCAGTGTCCGGAAGCTTCAGATGAGCAGGGGCATTACGATGCATTGTTTGCTTATGCGCAAAAGCGCCTCGATAAGTGCGTGTTTGGCGAGGAAAAACCGGCCTGCAAACAGTGCCCGGTACACTGCTATCAGCCAGCCAAACGGGAAGAGATGAAGCAAATTATGCGTTGGGCCGGGCCGAGAATGCTCTGGCGTCACCCGATTCTGACCGTTCGCCATCTGATTGATGACAAGCGTCCTGTCCCGGAATTACCTGAGAAATATCAGCGCAAGAAGTAATCTGGTTATTTTGTGCCGGATGGCGGTGATGCCTTATCCGGCCTACAAGAGCAAGTGCACCGTCGCGTAGGCCCGATAAGCGTAGCGCCATCGGGCATTAACTATCCGATACCGGATAGCGGTTACGCTTTGGTGGCAATAAGAATGGCCGAGGCTTTGATCAGCGCGATGACCCGGCTTCCCTGGCTCAGTTTCATCTCTTGCTGACTTTCGTTCGTCACGACCGCGACAATGTCAAAACCGGCATCAGTTTTGATGTGTACGGTGGCGTTAACGGCGCCTTCGGTGACCTGTGAAACGCTACCGGCAAACTGGTTGCGGGCAGAGAACTTCAGACCGCAGTCTTCAGTCGCCAGCGTCACCCACGGCGCTTTGATCAGCGCAATGGCTTCTTTTCCTTTCGCCAGACCCAGTGCCTGCTGACTGCTATGGGTCACAATCGCGACCAGTTTTGCGCCGCCAGCCAGCGTCAGTTCAACTTCATCATTCACTGCGCCAGTGGCAACTGCACTGACTGTACCGGTTAATTGATTACGTGCTGATACTGCCATACTGCCTCCTTTCGTTGAGTTATCACCCAGTATAGCCACAATGGCTAAACCAGCGCATCCTTATCAATACCTAATCGCTTCATACGCGACAACAACGTGGTTCGTTTTAGCCCCAGCCGCTGCGCAGCACCTTTAGGGCCGGCGACAACGCCATTGGTCTCTTTCAGTACCCGCATAATCAGCTGGTATTCATCTTCGCCATCCTGTGCGACTTCAGTTGCGACCGGAGGGGGGGGCGTCTGCGTGGTGATATCCGGTAGGGATAATTGCAGTACGTTGCCTCGGGTCAGCAGAACGGCGCGTTCCACTACGTTTTCCAGTTCGCGGACGTTACCCGGCCACTCCATGCTGCTCAGGGTACGAAGCGCTTCGGCAGGAATACTGTCGATATTGCGCCCCATCCGGCGAGCGATTTTAAAGGTGAAGGCTTTCACCAGCAGTGGGATATCTTCCGGGCGCTCGCGCAGCGGAGGTAAATGGATCGGGAAAACGTTCAGCCGGTAATACAGATCGTTACGGAATTCCCGATCGGCAACCATCTTTTTCAGATCGCGGTTGGTGGCGGCGATCAACCGAACGTCGGTTTGGATCAGCTTGTTGCTGCCCAGGCGTTCAAATTCCTGCTCCTGAAGTACACGCAGTAACTTCGGCTGGAGTTCCAGCGGCATGTCACCGACTTCGTCGAGGAACAGTGAGCTTTTATCCGCCAGTTCGAAACGGCCAATTCGCTGTGTGCTGGCCCCGGTAAACGCGCCGCGCTCGTGACCAAACAGGTCGCTTTCCAGTAATCCGGCAGGCATTGCTGCGCAGTTCATCTTCACCATCCGGCGGGTATTACGTCCACTCAGATTATGAATCGCTCTGGCGATCAGCTCTTTACCCGTACCTGTCTCACCCAGAATTAAGACGGTGCTGTCGCTTTGCGCCACCATTTCGACCTGTTTGAGTACGCTGTACATGGCTTCGCTGCGACCGATGATTTCGCCGAACTCACTGTCCACATTGTTCAGTTGCTCGGTCAGCGCCAGGTTTTCATCGACCAGACGTTCTTTCAGGCGATGTATCTCCTGATAGGCAAGCGCGTTATCTACCGCAATGGCTACGCGTTCGGCAATCTGGCGCAACAGTTTCAGGTTGGCGGTGGTGAAAACTTTTTCTTCACACTGCGCCAGTTTGAGCACGCCAAGCATCGTATTGCCGGACATCAGCGGCAGCAGGCACAGCGTTTGTAACTGGTTACCCCAGGTTTCGAACAGCATGCGTTCATAAGGCGCCAGGGTATCGCGTTCGCTCAGGTTAATCAGCAGCATCTCTTTGCTGCGGAATACTCGCTCGGAAAGCGTGCCCGCTTCGTCCACTTCACTTTGTTCGTGAGCCGGATTATTCTCATCCAGATAGTGGGTGGAGTAGATGCTCAGCTTATTTTTGCGATCGCTGCGTAATACGATGCTGATGGCATCAATGTCGAAATAGTGGTGGATCTCTTTGGCGACTTCGCTGACCAGTTCGTCAATATCCAGTCGGGAGAGTACTGCATTGGTGATGGCGACCAGGATACGAAAGTTGTCACGTTCGCGACACAGCAAATCGTAATCGACGTTGTTGCTGACCCTGCTTTGAATTTGTTCCGCAACGACGCCGACTATCTGGGTGAAGGTCTGTAGCCGGTTGTACTCTTTTTCACTCCACGGGCGATCCTCGTTGCGGATAAATTCGCAGCCGCCAAAGATGCGTCCGTCCGCCGCCAGCGGCAGCAGGCAGTAGTGGCCAAATTCAGAATACAGTCCACCTGAAGCCAACTGTGGCCAGGTTTCCGTGAACTCATGATAGTTGCAGTGCAGCGCATCGGGGCGAGACAAAATACGGCGTACCGGACCGTGTGCCAGCACCGTTTCGTCTTCATAGTCGATGGGTTTACCATTTTCACGCGTTGCAAAATAACGCGCACGCTGCGTCTGTGCCTGCCATAACACAATAGCCGCGCAGTCGGCCAGCGCTGAACGCTTGACCAGCTGCGAAAGCGCCTCACTAAGAGACTGAAGATCGGGCTGCTGTAATAATGTACGAGTAATATCGAACAGGCCTTGCTGTCCGAGGTCACTCATCGGTGTATACGACATATTGCTTTTCCAGGGAAAACACCGCAGAACGGTGCGAAAACGGTAAATGAATTATAGGTATAAGTCGTAAATTATTGCCGGATGGGTCGGGTATTCAAACCGTAGGCCTGATAAGCAAAGCGCCATCAGGCAGTAATACAGTGTTAATGCCGGATAACGACCCAAACGCGGTTTATCCGGCCAGGAACAGATTGCCAACCGGCTGCTAGCATATACGAGGTAATGGTTCGGCGTGTGGTAAATCGAGGGTCCGTTTCACGCCGTACAGTCCGGCAAGACGTACGCCTTTACGTTCAACCACTTCACCAATCAGCGCGGCATCGCGTCCTAAAGGATGGGCGTGGAGTGCGGCGAGCACGGCTTCAGCAGCCTGACGTTCAACGGCAATCACCAGCTTGCCTTCGTTGGCAAAGTTGAGCGCGTCCAGACCCAGCAGTTCGCAAACGCCACGCACGGCAGGTTTCACCGGCAGTGCCGCTTCAGACAACTCAATGCCAAATCCGCAAGAGGCCGCAAACTCATGTGTTACCGCATTTACGCCGCCGCGGGTGGCATCACGCAGCGCTTTCACGCCAGGAATATCGCGTAGCGTCTGGATAAGCGGCGTTAACACCGCACAGTCGCTGACCAGTTCGCCATCAAGCCCCAGCTGTTCGCGCAGGTTGAGGATAGTCGCACCGTGATCGCCAAGCGTACCACTTACCAGCAGCACATCACCCACGCTCAGGGTTTGCGCACCCCAGTGAATATTGGCGGGAATCGCGCCCATACCGGCGGTGTTGATGAACAGTTTGTCCGCGGCACCGCGCTGCACAACTTTGGTATCGCCGGTTACGATAGCAATCCCCGCTTCACGGGCGGTTGCTGCCATGCTGTTCACGACGGTTTTCAGCGTGTCCATTGGCAGACCCTCTTCGAGGATAAAACCGCAGGAGAGGTAGCGCGGTATCGCGCCGCTGACCGCGACATCGTTAGCCGTACCGCAGATTGCCAGCTTGCCAATGTTGCCGCCGGGGAAGAACAGTGGGTCGATAACGTAGCTGTCCGTTGAAAACGCCAGACGATCGCCTTCTGCGACCAGCTGCGCCAGTTCCAGGCGCGCCTGATCTTCCTGTTCTGCCAGCCACGGGTTAGCAAAAGCTTCCATAAACAGACTGTTGATCAACTGCTGCATAGCCTGACCGCCGCTACCGTGGGCGAGTTGTACGCTGTTCATGCTTCACACTCCTGCTGACGATACTGATACCAGGCGGCACATGCTCCTTCGGAGGAGACCATCAGGGCACCAAATGCGGTCTCCGGGTTACAGGTTTTACCAAATAATGGGCACTGATGCGGTTTGCATCGGCCAGTCAGCACCTCTCCGCAACGTGCGCGCGGATCGTCATAGACCTGCTGCGGCGCTGGCTGGAAATGTGCTTCGGCGTCAAAACGCTGATAATCAGGCGTCAGGTGAACGCCGGAAGATTCGATCACGCCCAGACCCCGCCATTCGCTGTCACCGTTGACACTGAACACGTCGGCGATAGCCTGCTGGGCTAACGCGTTACCGGCATCCGGTACCACGCGGCGGTACTGGTTTTCAACCTGGCTTTGGGCCGCTATTTTCTGCTCGATCAACATCACGACGCCTTGCAGCAGATCAAGCGGCTCGAAGCCGGCGACCACCAGCGGGCGATGGAAATCTGAGGCAATGAAATTATAGGCGTCAGTGCCAATCACCATACTGACGTGACCTGGCGCCAAAAAGGCGTCGATACCGTTGTCCGGCTGTTCCAGCAGGCTGCGCAGCGTTGGGATCAAGGTGATGTGCTGGCAGAAAAAGTAAAAGTTCTGCACATCGCGCTGTTTGGCCTGCTGCAGAGTGATGGCGGTTGTCGGCATGGTGGTTTCAAAACCCAGGCCAAAGAACACCACTTTGCGCGTTGGGTTTTCCTCGGCAAGCTTCAGCGCATCCATCGGGGAATAGACGATACGGACATCCGCGCCGCGTGCTTTGGCCTGTAGCAGTGAGCCCTGTTTTCCTGGGACACGCATCGCGTCGCCAAAGGTGCAGAAAATCACTTCCGGGTGGCTGGCGATTTCGACACAGCTGTCAATTCTGCCCATCGGCAGGACGCACACCGGGCAGCCTGGACCGTGAATAAACTCCACGTTTGCGGGCAGGAGCTGATCGAGGCCGAATTTAAAGATAGCGTGGGTATGACCACCACAAACTTCCATAATGCGCAGCGGGCGTTCAGCGGTGTAGGAGAGGTGAGCGGCACGCTCGCACAGGTGCTCTATCAACTGCATCACCTGTTCTGGTGCGCGATATTCGTCAACAAAACGCATTTATTTTTCCTCGCCATACAGCAACGCGCCGACATCCGGCTCAACGTCAAACATGTTTTGCAGCGCGTCGAGCGTGTCGCGCGCTTCTGCTTCATTAATGATGCTCATGGCGAAACCGACGTGAACCAGTACCCACTGGCCCAGACGTGGCTCACCCTTTTCATCACAGCTCCCGACCAGCGTCAGATCGACGTCGCGCTGAATACCGCAAACATCGACCTTAGCCTGGTTGCCATCAATGGTGCGGATTTGACCCGGAACACCTATGCACATCGCTGATTCTCCAGCCATGCCAGCCATTGATCCATCCCTTCACCGCTGGTGGCGGAAATCAGGATGATTTCAATGTCCGGGTTCACTTCCCGGGCGCTGGCGATGCACTTCTCAACATCAAAATTAAGGTAAGGCAGCAGATCCACTTTGTTGAGCAGCATCAGTGATGCAGCAGCAAACATATGCGGGTATTTCAGCGGCTTATCTTCGCCTTCGGTAACAGAGAGCACGGCGACTTTATGACGCTCGCCGAGGTCAAAGCTGGCCGGGCAGACCAGGTTACCAACGTTCTCAATGAACAGAATGCCGTTGTCATCAAGCGGCAGGCGCGGCGCGGCATCGGCAATCATTTGCGCATCAAGGTGGCAACCTTTACCGGTGTTGACCTGGATTGCGGGGGTGCCGGTAGCGCGAATACGGGCGGCATCGTTAACCGTCTGCTGGTCGCCTTCAATGACGGCACATGGCACGCTGTCTTTCAGCTTCATCAGCGTTTCGGTCAGCAGCGTCGTTTTACCGGAGCCTGGGCTTGAGACAAGGTTCAGTACCAGATGCTGACGGGCAGCAAATCGGGCGCGGTTGCGCTCGGCCAGACGATTGTTTTTGTCCAGCACGTCTATTTCGACTTCCAGCATGCGGCGCTGGCTCATACCTGGCGCGTGAGTGCCTGCTTCTCCGTGACCGTAGTGCAGATCGCCTTCAGCGGTCTGGCTCGGTGCGAAACTGGAGGTTTTCACACCGGTAATATTCAGTGCCGGGCGAGCCGCCGGGGCAAATGGCGCGCTGCGGAACGCCGAGTGGGGGTTATGTTCATCACCCTCTATATATAGGTTGCCTTCAGCGCAACCACATGTCGTACACATCGCTCACTCCTGATCTATATCTTGCGGTATATCTGTTGCCGGATGGCAGCTTTGCCTTATCCGGCCTGGCAGGTGTCACCGGAATTAGTCTTCGGCGTCGCCTATTTCAATTCTTCGAATCTGTAAGCCATCGTCGGCCACAATTCTCAGCATATCGCTATTGCATTGCGGACACCGACGCACGCGCTGCGTCAGCAACGTAACGTATTGCTGACAAGATTCGCACCAACATTCGGCTTCTTGTTCTTCGAGGTGGAGTTTACAACCTTCTGCAAGGGTGCCACGGCATACCAGATCAAAACAAAAGGCGAGAGCGCTGGTTTCTACGCAAGAAAATGCGCCAATTTTGAGCCAGACCCCAGTTACCCGCTTTGCGCCGTGTTGGGTGGCCTGTTGTTCAATCAATTCCAGTGCCCGTTGGCAGAGGGTTATTTCGTGCATATCGCCTCCTAAGATGTTGCCGTTTTAAAAGCAATAAACATGCCAGGTTGAATTTTCACGTTCGTGACAATGTCGACGATGACGAAATGACATGTCGTCACCGCACCATAAATTCATAACAATATGAAAATAAACAAAATTAATTTTGGCATGAAATGTGCTTAAGGCTGTTCATCTCTGCTAAACGGGTAACCTGACATGACTATTTGGGAAATAAGCGAAAAAGCCGATTACATCGCTGAACGGCATCGTCGCCTACAGGACCAGTGGCGTATCTACTGCAACTCGCTGGTTCAGGGGATCACCCTGTCAAAAGCGCGTTTGCATCATGCGATGAGCTGCGCGCCGGACAAGGATTTGTGCTTTGTCCTTTTTGAACACTTCACTATCTACGTCACGCTGGCGGACGGCTTTAACAGCCACACCATCGAGTACTACGTTGAAACGAAAGACGGTGATGATAAGCAACTGATTGCACAGGCAGAGTTGACCCTCGACGGTAAAGTCGATGAGCGCATCAGCAACCGCGATCGCGAGCAGGTGCTGGAGCACTATCTCGAAAAAATCGCCAGTGTCTACGACAGCCTGTACACCGCGGTTGAAAACAATATGCCGGTGAATTTAAGCCAGCTGGTTGAAGGACATAACCCGGCTTAAGCCTCGGGTGTTGCCCACTTGAGTCATGATGCGGTTTGCTCTGCATCACGACGGTTTAGGGAATGGGCATGTCGAAAAATGTCGAAATGACATTTCACAGACATGTTTTCGTCAAAAATGACTATCACCTGAGGAATGCCTGGTGAATCGTTTTGTAATTGCTGACTCCACTCTTTGCATTGGCTGCCACACCTGTGAGGCCGCCTGCTCAGAGACACATCGCCAGCATGGCCTGCAGTCAATGCCGCGCCTGAAAGTGATGTTAAATGAAAAAGAATCTGCACCGCAGCTTTGCCACCAGTGTGAAGATGCGCCTTGTGCCACAGTTTGCCCGGTTAATGCGATTAACCGTGTCGATGGCGCCGTACAGCTGAATGAAAGCCTGTGTGTCAGCTGCAAATTGTGCGGGATCGCCTGTCCGTTCGGCGCGATTGAGTTTTCCGGCAGCCGTCCACTGCACATCCCGGCGAACGCCAATACGCCAAAAGCGCCTCCGGCTCCGCCGGCTCCTGCGCGTGTGAGCACACTGCTGGACTGGGTTCCGGGCGTTCGCGCTATCGCGGTGAAATGCGATCTGTGTAGTTTTGACGAGCTTGGTCCGGCCTGCGTGCGCATGTGCCCGACCAAAGCCCTGCACCTGGTGAGCAATATGGATATCGCCCGCGCCAGCAAACGTAAGCGTGAGCTGACTTTCAATACCGATTTCGGCGATCTCACCTTGTTTCAGCAGGCTCAGAGTGGGGATGCAAAATGAGCGCAATTTCACTGATTAACAGCGGCGTAGCCTGGTTTACGGCGGCTGCGGTTTTGGCATTTCTGTTTTCATTTCATAAATCGCTGAGCGGCTGGATTGCTGGGGTTGGCGGTGCGGTCGGCAGCCTGTGTACCGCAGCCGCCGGTTTTACCGTTCTGACTAATGCGCTGGCGGTGAGCGGCGTGATGCCGTTTATTGGTCACAGTCTGCAAATTACTCCGCTGAATGCTATCTGGCTGATTACGCTGGGCCTGTGCGGCCTGTTTGTCAGCCTGTACAACATTGACTGGCATCGTCATCCGCAGGTGAAAGCTAACGGCCTGCTGGTGAATCTGCTGATGGCCGCGGCGGTATGTGCGGTGGTCGCCAGCAACCTCGGTACGCTGGTGGTGATGGCGGAAATCATGGCGCTATGTGCCGTGTTCCTCACCGGATGCAGTAAAGAAGGCAAACTGTGGTTTGCGCTGGGGCGTATCGGTACGCTGCTGTTGGCTATTGCCTGCTACCTGGTATGGCAACGCTACGGCACCCTGGAGCTGCGTCTGCTTGACCTGCGCACCCAGGAGCTGCCGCTCGGGTCTGACATCTGGCTGTTGGGCGTGGCGGGTTTTGGCCTGCTTGCCGGGATCATTCCGCTGCACGGTTGGGTGCCACAGGCACACGCCAATGCCAGCGCACCGGCTGCGGCGCTGTTCTCTACCGTCGTCATGAAGGTGGGTCTGCTGGGTATTCTCTCCCTGTCGCTGCTGGGCGGTAACGCGCCGCTGTGGTGGGGCGTTACGCTGCTGGTGCTGGGCATGATCACCGCGTTTGTTGGCGGTCTGTATGCGCTGATGGAACACAATATCCAGCGCCTGCTGGCGTACCACACGCTGGAAAACATCGGCATTATTCTGCTGGGGCTGGGCGCTGGCGTGACCGGTATTTCGCTGAATCAACCGGCGCTGATTGCGCTGGGTTTGACCGGCGGTCTGTATCATCTGGTTAACCACAGTTTGTTCAAAAGTGTCCTGTTCCTGGGCGCAGGCAGCATCTGGTTCCGTACCGGTCATCGTGATATCGAAAAACTGGGCGGGATCGGTAAACGCATGCCGGTGATTTCTCTGGCGATGCTGGTTGGCCTGATGGCGATGGCCGCGCTGCCGCCGCTGAACGGTTTTGCCGGTGAGTGGGTTATCTATCAATCCTTCTTCAGGCTGGGTAACAGCGGTGCGTTTGTCGGTCGTCTGTTAGGACCACTGTTGGCTGTTGGCCTGGCAATTACCGGCGCACTGGCGGTGATGTGTATGGCGAAAGTCTACGGTGTGACGTTCCTTGGCGCACCGCGCACGAAGGAAGCTGAAAATGCCTGCTGCGCGCCCATCCTGATGGGCGTGAGCGTCGTCGCGCTGGCTATCTGCTGCGTGATTGGCGGCGTGGCTGCGCCGTGGCTGCTGCCGATGATTTCCTCTGCCGTTCCGCTGCCGTTGGAAACCGCGAACACCACCGTTTCTCAGCCAATGATCACGCTGCTGCTGATCGCGTGTCCGCTGCTGCCATTCATCATCATGGCGATTTTCAAAGGCAACCGCCTGCCGTCGCGTTCACGCGGTGCGGCCTGGGTGTGTGGTTACGATCACGAGCAGTCAATGGTGATCACCGCGCACGGCTTTGCCATGCCGGTTAAAGAAGCCTTTGCTCCGGTACTCAAACTGCGTAAATGGCTGAACCCGGTATCACTGGTTCCGGGCTGGCAGAACGCAGCTGCACCGGTTCTGTTCCGTCGCCTGGCGCTGATTGAACTGGCGGTGCTGGTGGTGATTGTGGTTTCACGAGGAGCCTGAGAATGAGTGTTTTATATCCGTTAATTCAGGCGCTGGTGCTGTTTGCCGTGGCGCCGCTGCTGTCCGGTATTACCCGCGTGGCGCGTGCGCGTTTGCACAACCGTCGCGGTCCAGGCGTGTTGCAGGAATACCGCGACATTATCAAACTGCTGGGTCGCCAGAGCATTGCGCCTGCGGATTCCAGCTGGGTTTTCCGCCTGACGCCGTTTGTGATGGTGGGCGTGATGCTGACTATCGCTACCGCGTTGCCGGTGGTGACCGTGGGTTCGCCGCTGCCGCAATTGGGTGATTTGATAACCTTAATTTACCTGTTCGCGATTGCCCGTTTCTTCTTTTCTATCGCCGGTCTGGATACCGGTAGCCCGTTTACCGCCATTGGCGCCAGCCGCGAAGCGATGCTCGGCGTGCTGGTTGAACCTATCCTGCTGCTGGGTCTGTGGGTCGCGGCGCAGGTTGCGGGTTCAACTCATATCAGCAATATCGCCGATACCGTTTATCACTGGCCTGCGGCGCGCAGTATCCCGCTGATTCTGGCGCTGTGCGCCTGTGCCTTCGCCACCTTTATCGAAATGGGCAAACTGCCGTTCGACCTGGCGGAAGCAGAACAGGAACTGCAGGAAGGTCCACTGACCGAATACAGCGGCAGCGGTTTTGCGGTGCTGAAGTGGGGCATTAGCCTCAAACAGCTGGTCGTACTGCAAATGTTCGTCGGCGTATTCTTGCCGTGGGGACAGATGGAAACCTTCACCGCCAGTGGACTGCTGCTGGCGCTGGTTATTGCCGTCGTCAAGCTGGTCCTCGGCGTGCTGGTCATCGCCCTGTTCGAAAACAGCATGGCGCGTCTGCGTTTTTGCGCCACTTCACGCGTGACCTGGGCCGGTTTTGGGTTTGCGTTTTTAGCGTTCGTCTCCTTGCTGGTGGCGTGATTTAAGAGAGTTTGAGCATGTCTGAAGAAAAATTAGGTCAACACTATCTCGCCGCACTGCACCAGGCCTTCCCGGGTGTGGTGTTAGATGAAGCCTGGCAGACCAAAGATCAGCTGACAATTACCGTCAAAGTGAACTATCTGCCTGAAGTGGTGGAGTTCCTGTACTACAAACAGGGCGGTTGGTTGTCCGTACTGTTTGGTAACGACGAACGCCAGTTGTGCGGTCATTACGCCGTTTACTACGTGATGTCGATGGAGCAGGGTACCAAGTGCTGGATAACCGTCCGCGTTGAAGTTGATGCCAATAAACTGGAATTCCCGTCTGTTACGCCACGCGTTCCGGCTGCGGTCTGGGGTGAGCGTGAAGTGCGTGATATGTACGGTTTGATCCCGGTGGGGCTGCCGGATGAACGTCGTCTGGTCCTGCCGGATGACTGGCCGGACGAACTCTATCCGCTGCGTAAAGACAGTATGGATTATCGTCAGCGCCCGGCGCCGACTACCGATGCCGAAACCTACGAGTTCATCAACGAACTGGGCGACAAGAAAAATAACGTGGTGCCAATTGGCCCACTGCATGTGACCTCCGATGAACCGGGGCACTTCCGTCTGTTTGTTGATGGCGAAAACATCATCGACGCCGACTACCGCCTGTTCTATGTCCACCGTGGCATGGAAAAGCTGGCAGAAACCCGCATGGGTTATAACGAAGTGACGTTCCTGTCGGACCGTGTTTGCGGCATCTGTGGTTTTGCCCACAGCACTGCGTACACTACCTCCGTTGAGAATGCGATGGGTATCGTGGTGCCGGAACGCGCACAGATGATCCGCGCCATTCTGCTGGAAGTTGAACGTCTGCACTCGCACCTGCTGAACCTCGGTCTGGCCTGTCACTTTACCGGTTTCGATTCCGGCTTCATGCAATTCTTCCGGGTACGCGAAACGTCCATGAAAATGGCGGAAATTCTCACCGGGGCGCGTAAAACATACGGTCTGAACCTGATCGGCGGGATCCGTCGTGACCTGCTGAAAGAAGACATGATCCAGACCCGTCAACTGGCGCAGCAAATGCGTCGTGACGTGCAGGAACTGGTCGACATGCTGCTCAGCACGCCGAACATGGAACAGCGTACCGTTGGCATTGGTCGTCTGGATCCGGAAATTGCCCGCGACTTCAGTAACGTCGGCCCGATGGTCCGCGCCAGCGGTCACGCACGTGACACCCGCGCCGATCACCCGTTTGTCGGTTATGGTCTGCTGCCGATGGAAGTTCACAGCGAGCAGGGTTGTGACGTCATTTCTCGTCTGAAAGTCCGTATCAACGAAGTCTATACCGCACTGAACATGATCGACTTTGGCCTGGATAACCTGCCGGGCGGTCCGTTGATGGTGGAAGGCTTTACCTATATTCCTCACCGTTTCGCACTGGGCTTTGCTGAAGCGCCACGCGGAGATGATATCCACTGGAGTATGACTGGCGACAACCAGAAACTGTATCGCTGGCGCTGCCGTGCGGCGACCTACGCGAACTGGCCGACGCTGCGCTACATGCTGCGTGGCAACACCGTTTCCGATGCCCCGCTGATTATCGGTAGCCTCGATCCTTGCTACTCCTGTACTGACCGTATGACCGTGGTTGATGTGCGTAAGAAGAAGAGCAAAGTCGTGCCGTACAAAGAACTTGAGCGCTACAGCATCGAGCGTAAAAACTCGCCGCTGAAATAAGGAATCGCCATGTTTACCTTTATCAAAAAAGTCATCAAAACCGGGGCGCCGACGTCGTCGTATCCACTGGAGCCGATCGCGGTCGATAAAAACTTCCGTGGTAAGCCGGAACACAATCCACAGCAGTGCATTGGCTGCGCAGCCTGCGTGAATGCCTGTCCGTCCAATGCGTTGACGGTTGAAACCGATCTTGTCACCCATGAGCTGGCGTGGCAGTTCAACCTAGGTCGCTGCATTTTCTGTGCCCGCTGCGAAGAAGTTTGCCCGACGGCGGCAATCAAGCTGTCGCAGGAGTATGAGCTGGCGGTGTGGAAGAAAGAGGATTTCCTGCAGCAGTCTCGCTTTGCGCTGTGCAATTGCCGCGTATGTAACCGTCCATTTGCGGTGCAAAAAGAGATTGATTACGCCATTGCGCTGCTGAAGCACAACGGTGACACCCGTGCGGAAAATCACCGTGACAGCTTTGAGACCTGCCCGGACTGTAAGCGCCAGAAATGTCTGGTGCCGTCTGACCGTATTGAACTGACTCGCCATATGAAAGAGGCCAGCTGATGAGCAATTTATTAGGCCCACGTGATGCCAACGGTATTCCGGTACCGATGACGGTGGATGAATCCATTGCCAGCATGAAAGCGTCGCTGCTGAAAAGTATCAAGCGTTCAGCGTATGTTTACCGTGTGGACTGCGGTGGTTGCAATGGTTGCGAAATCGAAATCTTTGCGACGCTTTCTCCGCTGTTTGATGCTGAACGTTTCGGTATCAAAGTCGTTCCATCACCGCGCCATGCGGATATTTTGCTGTTCACTGGCGCGGTAACTCGTGCAATGCGCTCTCCGGCACTGCGCGCCTGGCAGTCTGCGCCAGACCCGAAGATTTGTATCTCCTACGGTGCCTGCGGTAACAGCGGTGGTATTTTTCACGACCTATACTGCGTATGGGGCGGTACCGACAAAATTGTACCGGTGGATGTGTATATTCCTGGCTGTCCTCCGACGCCTGCGGCAACACTGTACGGTTTTGCGATGGCGCTTGGCCTGCTGGAGCAGAAAATTCATGCACGTGCACCGGGTGAACTGGACGCACAGCCTGCGGAAATTCTGCACCCGGATATGGTTCAACCGCTGCGCGTGAAGGTGGATCGAGAAGCGCGTCGTCTGGCAGGTTATCGCTATGGTCGCCAGATTGCCGATGACTATATGCTGCAGTTAGGGCAGGGTGAGCAGCAGGTGGCACGCTGGCTGGAGGCGGAAAACGATCCGCGTCTGACTGAGATCGTTACCCATCTTAACCATGTAGTCGAAGAGGCGCGTATCCGATGAGTGAAACGGTGGTGTTCAGTCAACTGAGCCGTAAGTTTATTGATGAGAACGATGCAACGCCCGCCGAGGCGCAGCAGGTTGTCTATTACAGCCTGGCGATTGGTCACCACCTGGGGGTCATCGATTGCCTGGAGGCGGCGTTAACCTGTCCATGGGATGAGTATCTGGCGTGGATTGCTACACTTGCCGAAGGCAGCGAAGCCCGACGTAAAATGGAAGGTGTGCCAAAGTACGGGGAAATCGTCATCGATTTTAACCATGTGCAAATGCTGGCGCGCGCGTTTGACGACGCACGCGCCGTGCAGACGCCGCAGCAACAGGAATGGAGCAAGCTGATGCTGAGTATGCTTCATGACATTCACCAGGAAAGCGCTATCTATCTGATGGTGAGGAGACACCGTGACTGACGTTTTATTATGTGTGGGTAACAGCATGATGGGCGATGACGGCGCGGGGCCGCTGTTGGCGGAAATGTGTGCTGCAAATCCTCAGGGTAGTTGGGTGGTCATTGATGGCGGCAGCGCGCCGGAGAACGATATCGTCGCGATCCGTGAACTGCGTCCTGAGCGTCTGTTGATTGTGGATGCCACCGATATGGGGTTAAACCCCGGCGAGATCCGTATCATCGATCCTGATGATATTGCCGAGATGTTCATGATGACCACGCATAACATGCCGCTGAACTACCTGGTCGATCAGCTGAAAGACGATGTTGGAGAGGTGATTTTCCTCGGTATTCAGCCGGATATCGTCGGCTTTTACTACCCGATGACACAGCCAATCAAAGAGGCGGTTGAAACCGTGTATCAGCGATTAGCTGGGTGGGAAGGCCACGGTGGATTCTCTGAGTTAGAAGCCCCGGAAGACTAAACTGTACCCGTGCCGGATGCGTTGTGCGTCCGGCCTGTTTTGCTCCTCGTACCCTCTGCTATTCCGTTGCTTGCTCAATAATTAATTTTCCCTGCATCACTGACACCTTCACTGCCGTACCGGTAGGGAACCCGGCCTGTTCCAGCCAGTCGCCATTCAACGTTAACGAGGCGTGTCGGCTGATGCGTAGCGTGAAACCTGTCTTACGATCTTCATGGCGTTTTCTGACATACCCCACGGTTAAACGGCGTACGGGCTTGGTGATTACCCCGGTTGTGTTGCCATTTTTATCCGACATGAACGCTTCCTTGTGCTGAATGGTTAAGACGAAAAACTACTGAATAAAATGCCAGTAAAAAAGCATGGGGGCAAACCTGAAACTGGAAGGGGGATTCCACATTGAGAATGCAATTAATGAAATAAAAGTGTTATGCGGGTAGGTTTCATGGGCGATTTGCGTCGCGATTGGACGCCTTATCTTTATGCCGGGAGATGGGGTTTTTACGCCGCCAAAAAGTTTCACCGGCGAGCAGATTGATCGCGACGCCATTGCCCTGTCAGTTTCACGTTGACCGCTGTCATTAGTCATCGTCACTAGTGACGATGACACCCCATACAGCGCCAGCATTAAATAAAAAGCCTTAAATAACAGCGAATTAAATTCTGGCACGATTTGTGTATGTTTCGGCAGATAATCTGTCATTGCTGGAGAATTTGATGAACCGTTTCATCATTGCAGACGCCAATAAATGCATTGGTTGCCGTACCTGTGAAGTGGCCTGCGTGGTATCCCATCAGGATAACCAGGACTGCGCATCGCTGACCCCTGAAACTTTTTTACCCCGCATTCACGTGATCAAAGGCGTTAATGTCTCCACGGCGACGCTGTGCCGCCAGTGCGAAGACGCGCCGTGCGCTAACGTCTGCCCGAACGGTGCTATCAGCCGTGATAAAGGCTTTGTCCATGTGATGCAGGAACGCTGCATTGGGTGTAAAACCTGCGTTGTGGCGTGCCCTTACGGTGCGATGGAAGTGGTCGTACGTCCGGTTGTGCGTAACAGCGGCGCGGGTCTGAATGTTCGTGCAGAAAAAGCCGAAGCCAATAAATGCGACCTGTGCCACCACCGCGAAGCGGGCCCTGCCTGTATGGAGGTCTGCCCAACGCACGCACTGATTTATGTGGATCGCAATAAGCTTGAGCAACTGAGCGCCGAAAAACGTCGCCGCGCCGCGCTGGACTCTACCGCATCTTTGCTGTTCTGATATCTGAAAATCCGCGTAAAATACGGTAGTACTTATGCCGGATAGCGGCTTTGCCTTATCCGGCCTACGGGGATAGATGACTGCGGGACTACTTAATGACAATAAACCACCACTCCGGCGTACAACTGCGTATTCGCGGCAAGGTTCAGGGCGTCGGATTTCGCCCCTTTGTCTGGCAACTGGCGCAACGCCTACAGCTACACGGCGACGTGTGTAACGACGGTGACGGTGTGGTTGTGCGCTTACAGGAAGATCCGGCGGAGTTTATTGCGCAGTTGCATCAACACTGTCCACCGTTGGCGCGCATTGACAGCGTTGAGAGAGAACCATTCGCCTGGACGAAGCAGCCTGCTGATTTCTCGATTCGACAGAGCGCGGGCGGAACGATGAATACGCAAATTGTCCCCGATGCCGCGACCTGTCCTGAATGCCTTGTTGAAATGAACACGCCCGGCGAACGTCGCTATCGCTATCCCTTTATCAACTGCACCCACTGTGGCCCACGTTTTACGATTATCCGCGCGATGCCGTATGACCGTCCGTTGACCGTCATGGCGTCTTTCCCGCTCTGTCCGCAGTGCGACAAAGAGTATCGCGATCCGTATGACCGTCGCTTCCACGCCCAGCCCGTTGCTTGCCCGGCATGCGGCCCGCATCTGGAATGGATCAGTGCTGACGTGCGGGCTGAAAAAGAAGACGCACTGCAGGCGGCGGTGGTACAGCTGAAAGCGGGCGGTATTGTGGCGGTGAAAGGCATTGGCGGATTTCATCTGGTCTGCGATGCCCGTAACGATAATGCCGTGGCCCGACTCAGGCAGCGCAAACACCGTCCGGCTAAGCCTCTGGCGGTGATGTTGCCCGATGATAACGGATTGCCAGATGCCGCTCGTCGTCTGCTGACAACACCCGCTGCGCCGATCGTGTTGGTGAATAAACACGATGTGGTTGCGCTCAGTGAGGAGATTGCGCCCGGGCTGACGGAAGTTGGGGTAATGCTACCCGCTAATCCGTTACAGCATCTGCTGTTACAGGCACTGAACTGCCCACTGGTGATGACCTCCGGCAATCTCAGCGGCAGGCCACCGGCTATTACCAATGCGCAGGCTCTGGATGATTTGCGTGAGATTGCCGACGGTTTCCTGCTGCACAACCGTGAAATTGTGCAGCGCATGGATGACTCCGTGGTACGTCAAAGCGGGGAAATGCTGCGCCGATCCCGGGGCTACGTGCCGGATGCGGTTGCGCTACCGCCGGGCTTTCGCGATGTGCCGCCGATGTTGTGTTTAGGCGCAGATTTAAAAAATACTTTCTGTCTGGTGCGTGGTGAGCAGGCGGTTATCAGCCAGCATTTGGGCGATCTTAGCGATGATGGTATTCAACATCAGTGGCGTGACGCGTTGCGCCTGATCCAGAATACTTATGACTTTACGCCGCAGCGTATCGTCCATGACGCGCACCCTGGTTATGTTTCCAGTCAGTGGGCCAGCGAGATGAATCTGCCGACTGAAACGGTGCTGCATCATCATGCCCATGCTGCTGCGTGCCTGGCCGAGCACGGCTGGCCGCTGGACGGTGGCGATGTGATTGCCCTGACGCTGGACGGCATTGGCATGGGCGAAAACGGGGTGCTGTGGGGCGGCGAGTGTCTGCGGGTCAATTATCGCGAATGCGAACACCTTGGTGGCTTACCGGCCGTGGCGCTGGCCGGCGGCGATCTGGCGGCAAAACAGCCGTGGCGCAATTTGTTGGCGCAGTGCCTGCGTTTTGTTCCTGACTGGCAGCGTTACCCGGAAACGTCAGCGCTGCAACAGCAAAACTGGCCAGTGTTGGCTCGCGCCATCGAGCGAGGGATCAATACTCCGCAGGCCTCATCGTGCGGACGGTTGTTTGATGCCGTTGCAGCCGCACTCCAGTGCGCGCCGGAATCGCTGAGTTACGAGGGCGAAGCGGCCTGTGCCCTGGAGACGATGGCATCGCAATGTGCTGGCGTTGATCATCCTGTCACGGTGCCGCTTGATGGCAACCATCTGGACTTAGCGGCTTTTTGGCAGCAATGGCTGAACTGGCAGGCTAAATCTACAGAAAGAGCGTGGGCGTTTCACGATGCGCTGGCGCGTGGGTTTGCCACCCTGATGCGGGAACAGGCCGAAGCGCGCAGGATTAAGACGTTAGTATTCAGCGGCGGTGTAATGCATAACCGTTTATTGTCAGCCCGACTGGCATTTTACCTGGCTGATTTTACGTTATTGTTCCCGCAGCGTTTACCGGCGGGTGACGGTGGATTGTCATTGGGGCAGGGGGTGATTGCCGCGGCGCGAGCGTTAGGGCAAAAATAAAAAAAGCCCCGGGACTGGCGGGGCAAGAAAAGCATGTCGGGGCATACCGACAAGTGGCAACGCACATCCATATGCGTGAGGTTAAAAATCAGTAGCCGCGTTGCTGGATAAGGCGAAGCCGCCATCCGGCGCCACAGACTTACACGGGCAATGTTTTCAGCAGTGCGAAGGCTTCTTTCATCCGGTCTTCACTGACGACGAAGGCACACAATTGACCTTCGTCGTTCATCCCTCGGGCGACCATCCCTTGCGCTTCGGCGGCAATATGCCAGTTCAGATCGCGGCGCTGGGTTTCCCCCGCCAGGTGTAACGGCAGTTCCGGCGTTTTGACTTTTACCAGCATGGCGGGCAGCTTCAACGGCGCGTTACCACCGAGCAGGTTTTTCGCCAGATACATGGCGCTTAACTGAATCGGTTGCAGGAAAGGCAGTACCTGACCGTTAATTTCCGCACAGTCACCGAGCGCATAGATGTCCGGATGACTGGTTTGCAAGTAGCTGTCGACGCAAACGCCCCGATTGATGTTCAATCCGGCGCGACGCGCCAGTGCGGTTTCCGGGCGCAGACCGGTTGCAGCGATCACTGCATCAACTTCGACACTACGGTGACGATCGAGCGTGGCGCGGATACCGGTGCTGGTTTTCTCCAGACCCTGCAGTTGCGATTTCAACAGCAGATGCACACCCATATCGGTCAGACGATGCTGCAAACGGCTGCTGACTTCCGGCGGCATTAACGAGGCCAGAATGCTGGCGGCGTTATCGATAAGCGTCACCGCTTTGCCGGCACGACAGAAATCCATCGCCAGTTCACTGCCAATCAGACCGCCACCGACAATCAGTACCCGCCGGGCATCACGCAGCTGAGTTTCACAAGCGCGGTACTCTTGCTGGCTATTCAGAGTAAGCATTAACTCACGCCCGGAAACAGGTGGCACAAAAGCCGATGCGCCCGTTGCCAGTACCAGCTTGTCGTACTCCCATTGCTGCTCCTGGCTTTTCACCATGTGAGCATCTGCATCGATATCAGTAACCCAGGTATGTGGAAACAGGCGTAAGTTAAACTGTTCGGCAAACTCCCCCGCCGACTGGCGGGTGAGGTCGTCTGCGCGCTGTGCCTGACTGATCACGTGGCTGAGATCGGGCTTGTTGTACTCATCCATGCTGTCAGCGGCAATCAGGGTCAACGGAACCGTTGCATCCTGTTTACGGATATTTTTGACTAACTGGCGGGCGGCAAAGCCCGAACCAATAATGACAATTCCGCGGCTCATTTTGCCTCCGTTGCCAGTACGTCAAAGACGTCTTTACCTAATGAACATTCCGGGCACAGGAAGTTGTCCGGCACGTCGCTCCATGGTGTACCCGGTGCGACATCCTGCAGCGGCTCACCTTTTGCTGGATCGTAGATCCACTGGCACACGCTGCACTGCATGCTTGGGCCGAGGTCCGCGGCAGCCGCAGCGGCACAGGCACAGGCTTCTTCCTCGGCGACGGCTTTCACGTGGGTTTCCGGCAGCGGAGCAAGTGCCCACTGACGTGCAATTTCTCGACCGTGCTGGCGGCACAGTTCCAGCGCATCCAGATCCGGACGCCATTTTGCTTTCAGGCTCAGTGACATTTCAAAACCTGCATCCTGCAGGCGAGTGGACAAACGGTCTACCGCACCGCCGCTCCAGCCGTGTGAACCGAAGGCGCTGGCGCGTTTGTTACGAAAACGCAGGCCGGTCATCTCTTCCACCAGACCGGCGATTTTCGGCATCATCACGTTGTTCATGGTTGAGGTCCCGACCAGCACGCCTTTAGAGCGGAAGACGTTAGTTAGGACTTCGTTTTTATCGCTGCGGGCAACGTTGAAGATTTTCACCGCGACGTTCGGGTCCACTTCGTTGATACCCTGGGCAATCGCATCGGCCATCATGCGGGTGTTGTTCGACATGGTGTCGTAGAAAATGGTGATACGGTCTTCCTGATAATCCGCCGCCCATTTCAGGTACATCTCCACGATTTGTGTTGGGTTGTCGCGCCATACCACACCGTGGGAGGTGGCAATCATATCGACCGGCAGGTTGAAGCCGAGGATCTCCGTGATTTTCGGTGTGACCAGACGGCTGAACGGGGTCAGGATATTGGCGTAGTAGCGCTGACACTGTTCGAACAACTCCGTCTGATCCACTTCGTCATTGAACAGGCGTTCGTCACAATAGTGCTGGCCAAAGGCGTCGTTACTGAACAGTACCGCATCACCGGTCATGTAGGTCATCATGCTGTCCGGCCAGTGCAGCATCGGTGTTTCCACGAAGATCAGCTGTTTGCCGTTACCAATGTCCAGTGAATCACCGGTTTTCACCACGTTAAAGTTCCATTCCGGGTGATGGTGGTGACCGTTGATGGAGTCAATGGCGTTGGCTGTGCAGTAAATCGGGGTATCCGGGATGCAGGACATCAGCTCGGTCAACGCCCCGGCGTGGTCTTCTTCCGCATGGTTAATGATGATGTAATCGATATCTGCCAGGTCGATTTCACTGCGCAGGTTCTGCACGAATTCACGGCTAAACTTGTGGTCTACTGTATCGATCAGGACATTTTTTTCTTCACGGATAAGATAGCTGTTGTAGCTGCTGCCGCGCAGCGTTTTGTATTCGGTTCCGTGGAAATCACGAACTTCCCAGTCACGTTGGCCAACCCAATGAATGTTATTTTTAACCAGAATAGACATAGCAACCTCAGTAATTAATTTCGCGTTTTTCTAAAAAAGATGTTTTGCTTATTGCAGGTTGCGTGCCAACTTTTTATTCATTTGATTTATAAAGATTTAATATTTATTGCCTACAAAGAGGTAGTCAAAATGACTATTCATTTCATTGTCAATATGACAATATAAATTGTCAAAATGACAATGAGGTGGTCATGAGCTTTTCTGTAGACGTGCTGGCGGGCATCGCCATTGAATTACAAAGCGGTATTGGGCATCAGGACCGTTTTCAACGCCTGATCACGACGTTACGCCAGGTGCTGGAGTGCGATGCGTCGGCATTGTTGCGCTATGAATCCCGACAATTTATTCCGCTGGCGATCGATGGACTGACGCAGGATGTTCTCGGCAGGCGCTTTACGCTGGAGGGGCACCCGCGGCTGGAGGCGATTGCCCGTGCCGGGGATGTGGTGCGTTTCCCCGCCGACAGCGATTTGCCCGATCCTTATGATGGGCTGATCCCCGGTCAGGAGAGCCTGAAGGTGCATGCCTGTATCGGATTGCCGCTGTTTGCCGGACAAAATCTGATCGGGGCGCTCACGCTGGATGGCATGGAGCCCGATCAGTTCGATGTGTTCAGTGATGAAGAGCTTAGGCTGATTGCCGCGCTGGCGGCGGGCGCGCTCAGTAATGCGCTGCTGATTGAGCAGCTGGAAAGCCAGAACATGCTGCCAGGCTCGTCAACGGCCTTCGAGCAGGTGAAAGAAACGCAAATGATTGGCCTGTCGCCCAATATGATGCAACTGAAAAAAGAGATCGAGATTGTTGCGGGCTCCGATCTCAATGTTTTGATCAGCGGTGAGACGGGAACCGGGAAAGAGCTGGTGGCGAAGGCCATCCATGAAGGTTCACCGCGTGCGGTCAATCCACTGGTGTATCTGAACTGCGCGGCGTTGCCGGAAAGCGTGGCGGAAAGCGAGCTGTTTGGTCACGTCAAAGGGGCGTTTACCGGGGCTATCAGCAACCGTAGCGGCAAGTTTGAAATGGCGGACAACGGTACGCTGTTTCTGGATGAGATAGGTGAATTGTCGCTGGCGCTACAGGCCAAGCTGCTGCGCGTATTGCAGTACGGGGATATTCAGCGCGTGGGGGACGATCGCAGTCTGCGCGTTGACGTACGCGTGCTGGCAGCAACCAACCGCGATTTGCGTGAAGAGGTGCTGGCCGGGAATTTCCGCGCGGATTTGTTTCATCGCCTGAGCGTCTTTCCACTTTCTGTGCCACCGCTGCGCGAACGCGGTGAGGACGTCGTGTTGCTGGCGGGATATTTTTGCGAGCAATGTCGGCTGCGACTGGGGCTTTCCCGTGTGGTGTTAAGCCCCGGCGCGCGTAGCCATTTGTTGAATTATGGCTGGCCGGGAAACGTTCGTGAACTGGAACATGCCATTCACCGGGCGGTGGTGCTGGCAAGGGCGACAAGGGCAGGGGATGAAGTGGTTCTGGAAGCACAGCATTTTGCTTTACAGGATGACAGTTCTGTCCTGCCGTCGCAGGTTCTTCCCGAGGTTCCGCTACATCATAACCTGCGTGAGGCAACAGAGTCTTTCCAACGGGAGATGATTCGTCGGGCGCTGACGCAGAATAATCACAGTTGGGCGGCAAGTGCGCGGGCACTGGAAACAGACGTCGCCAACCTGCACCGGCTGGCGAAGCGTCTTGGACTGAAGGATTAAATAATCCCTGCCTGATAGAAATCCTGCAGGTTGATAGCGCCGGTGAGCTTACCGTTTTCATCCACCACCGGCGCGGCAGTGATTTTGCGCTTCATCAGAACTTCTTTGGCATCAATCGCACGGCTCTGCGCCTGTAGCGTGACGCCATTATGGGTCATCGCTTCGCTTACCTGAGTCGTGAGCGCACCACCGCCGACCAGCCAACGGCGCAGGTCGCCGTCGGTAAAGACACCTTTCACCAGCGATTGATCGTCGCAGACCGCTACCAGACCCAGACCTGTACGACTCAGTTCCAGCATGGCATCCATGACGCTGGTGGTGAGCGTCACTTGTGGCACTGCATCATCACGACGCATCAGGTGATGCACTTTATTTAACAGACGCGCGCCCAGCGCACCGGCCGGATGGGAACGGGCAAAATCTTCTTCGTTAAACCCGCGTGCCTGCATCACGGCTATTGCCAGCGCATCGCCCATCATCAGCGTGTTGACGGTGCTGGAGGTTGGTGCCAGACGCATCGGGCAGGCTTCGCGCTCTACTGAAATATCCAACACCGCTTTGGCTGCCAGGCCCAGTGGCGAGGTTGGTTTTCCGGTCATTGCCAGCAGGGTGACGGATTTGTCTTCCAGGCGTGGAATGATGAGATCCAGCTCTTTAGCCCCGCCAGAGTAGGAGATAAACAGCATGACATCGCGGCTTTCAATCATTCCTAAGTCGCCGTGCAGCGCTTCTGCCGGATGCACAAAAAAGGCGGGCGTGCCTGTACTGGCGAGGGTTGCCGCGATTTTTTTGCCAATATGGCCTGACTTGCCAATCCCGGAAACAATCACTTTTCCTTCACAGTGGATGATAGTATTGGCGGCTCGAACAAAATCATCGCCCAGTCGCTCTGGCAGTCGGCTGGCTTCTTGTAATTCCAGCATTAACGTCTGACGGCCCGCGTTCAGTAGTGCATCACTCATTGGTCTCTCCGGTTATAATCACTTCAATCCCTTTTGCTTCCAGCGCCTGACGAAACGCAGGATTAATACCCGCATCGGTAATCAATTTGTCGACGCTTTCCAGACTACACACAACATTGGGGCTTTTGCGACCAAATTTTGACGAGTCAGCCATCAGAATGACTTCGCGAGCGGCATTGCACATCGCTTTACTGACGCTAAACACCTCATTAAATGTGGTTACGCCGGCATTGAGATCGATGCCGTCGGTGCCCATGAAGAGTTTATCAAAGCTGAACTGCTCAAAGGCATTTTCTGCCAGCTGTCCGTGAAATGACGCAGATTTTTTGCGGAATGTTCCGCCGGGCATCAGGATGGTTTGCTCGTTGTCCAGCTCTGAAAGCGCATTAACAATGTGCAGGCTGTTGGTCATGACGGTGATGTTGCTAAAGCGGCTGAGCATCGGCACCATCTGCAGCACCGTACTGCCCGCATCCAGAATTATGGAGTCGCCATCGTGAATAAAGCGAACGGCAGCTTCGGCAATTTGCTCTTTTTTATGCGTGTTGATCAGCGTCTTGTGATCGATTGGCGGGTCAGATTCGTCTTTATTCAATACTACGCCGCCATAGGTGCGAATGACGGTTCCGGCATTTTCCAGAGTGACCAGATCTTTGCGAATGGTCGTACCGGTGGTGTCAAAGTAGTGGGCCAGTTCTTCAACTGAGCATTTTCCCTGCTTTTGCAAGTGCTCCAGTATGGCAGCCTGACGCTGACGAGGTTTCATAGGCGTGATTACCCTGACTTAATAAGTTGCAAAATGATAATTTCGCAAGCTATTAGCATTCACAACGAAATTACCCATGTTTCAGTTTAAGCGCCAATGATAGTGCATTCTGCGAAAGCGGATCATGGGGAAAGATCACATCAGGCTGTAATTCATCAAGATGTTTGCCCATTATTGTGGCAATTTTGCCAGGTCTTGCAAAAACGGTAAGACCTTTCATAAATAACGTATCGGCAACCCGCTGTTGCTCATCCAGTGCGATGGCGACCACAACACGGGGTTTAAACCGCCCGCCGGAGCGACCCACGCCGACCCGGCCCCGCTGGCAGAGCTTATCGAAAGCCCGATTAAAACGGGATATTTGCCAGCCCCCTAATGCCAGTTGCAGACACCACGCAATGGCGGCGACGGTAATCAGTGCGGAAACCATGTTATTGCTCCTTGATTATATGCCGGGTGGCGCTACGCTTACCCGGCCTACAGGGATGGCGTAGGCCGGATAAGGTGAAACCGCCATCCGGCAATTCAACATTAGAACATCACCTGACCGCCGGTGACGTTAATCGATTGTCCGGTGCAGTAAGACGCTTTTGGACTGGCGTAAAACAGCAGCATATTCAGTACGTCCTGATAATCGCAGCCGCGCTTGAGTGGCACTTTATCAATGTAGTACTGCTCCACTTCGTCCGGCTTGAGGCCAAGTTTAGTGGCATATTGCGGTAACAATGACTGGAACATTGGGGATTTCAGCAGATTACCCAGCATCAGCGAATGCACGGTAATGCCGTATTCCGCCAGGTCCAGCGCCAGCGATTGCGTTAAGCCTACGCCGCCAAATTTCGCCGCGCTGTAACCCGAGTTATGCTTGCTACCCACTTTCCCTGATTTGGAGTTGATCTGGATAATGCGGCCCTGGACGCCATCACGGATCATCAGGCGCGAGAATTCACGTGCACAGAGGAAATATCCGACCAGATTCACCTGCAGTGAACGGTCGAAATCCCCCAACTGAAAGTCGCTGATAAACGCGGCTTTGGCAATGCCCGCGCTGTAAACCAGCAGGTCAACGCGACCGAATATTTCATCGACTCCGCGCGACAGCGCCAGCACGCTCTGCTCGCTGGTGGCATCGGCACCAAAACCGTAAGCGGTACCTTCGCCGAACTCGGCGTTAATTTCCTGCGCCACATTCGCCGCTTTATCGCTTTGAATATCCACGACTGCAACGCGGTAACCTTCTGTTGCAAGCCCACGGCAAAGGAATGCCCCCAGGGTCTGGCCTCCACCAATGACAACGGCAACTTGATTCATTTTTCTCTCCTTTACTCTTAAGCGACAAACTTCAAAATACAGCCCGGTACGATATCGTCCGGTACGGGCCCCGCTATGTGCACGGTGCCGGGAAATTCCGCTTCGCTTAGTCCATCGAAGCGCAGGGTGATATGTCCGAGTTCACGTAAGTTTTGTTCTGCCACGCTACCGACAGCCGTAACCGGGTAGTGATGCTGGCCCAGTTCGAAACGGATACCGGCTTGCAGAGAACCGTTCAGCACGCCATGGCAATGAATGAAGCAAAACTCTTCGATATCCGCAGGGGCGCCTTCACGAAAGGTAATCAGCATCTGGTCACACAGTGCATCCGCTGCGCTTTGGCCGATACGGGTGATGGTGGTCTGATAAATCACGGTCATTTCTGAGTGCCTCTTATTGGTAGATAAAGCCGGAAACAAACCAGGCGATGAGAACGGTAGGCGCACCGGTGAGGAAGCGGCTTACCAGAACAGATGGCACACCGACGCGCACGGTGTCCTGACGAGCCTCCGCCAGCGACAGGCCAACCGGGATAAAATCGCATGCGGCCTGGGCGTTAATAGCAAACAGAGCGGGTAGTGCCAGGTGTGGCGGGATATTTCCCAGACCAATTTGCACGCCGATCAGTACGCCGATAACCTGGGCAATCACCGCGCCAGGGCCGAGGAAAGGCGACAGCAATGGGAATGAGCAAATTAGCGCCAGGGTCACCAGTCCCAGAGGGTGGCTGGCCAGCGGCGCAAGACCATGGGCTATCCAGTCACCCAAACCGGAAGCCATAATGATGCCAATCAGTGCCGAGACGAACGCCATAAACGGCAGAATGGTTTTCAGGACGGTATCGATGGTGTCGCGTCCGGACTGGAACAGCACCGCAACGGCGGAGCCCATGCCCATACCGACTTTTGCCAGCAGGCCATCGCTTTGTTCAGTGATTTTTTTGCTGGTGTCGTAATCGCGACCGATAGTGCTGCTTGCAGGCTGCGGCGTAGCGGATGCTTCACCGACAACGGTGATGTTTTCTTCTTTCACGCCAGAGACATAGATATCTTCAACAATGTACTGTGCCAGTGGGCCGGATTTCCCGGTCGCGTGAATATTTACCGTCGGTATACGACGTTTCGGATAGATCCCGCAGCGCAACGTGCCGCCGCAGTCGATGATTGCTACACCGATTTCATTCTCTGGTGGTTCACCTTCTTTGAAGCCATCAATGGCCTGCCAGCCGGTCAAACTGGCCAGTTTGTCGACAATTGCAGGACGTGTCCCGGCAGTGATATAGACAATTTTCTTGCCCGGAACGGCATCCAGTTCAAGCGGGCCACCCCAGCCGCCAGTGCCTTTTTCAATACGAATACGCGTCATGATGTTGCTCCCGCCAGATGCACTTTCTGCTCAAGTTGAATGCCCATTTTTTTCTCAAAGATGGCGGTGGTGAAATCGGTCACCCAGCCACGGAAGAAGTTGGTTACCAGACCGACCAGTAAATAGCTCACGGCGAGTGGGCCGAGCGGGAGGCCCAGCGTCGTCAAGCCGCTGGCGATCCCCAGATAGACAAACAGCTCTCCGGGGTTAATGTGTGGGAACAAGCCGTTCATTGAGTGGCAGCTATAGGACGCGGCTGCGTAATAGCTGGGCTTATATCGCTCTGGCATAAAACGACCCAGGCTCAGCGTCATGGGGTTACAAAAAACGAATGTGCCGATGCACGGCAGCAGCAGATAGCGGGACAATGGGTTTCCGGCGCAGCGCTGGGCAAAACGTTCGATACGCTGTTGACCAATAAAGTTAATCAGCGCATTCATGATGACCAGCAGGCTAATCAGCAGTGGAAGAATACCGGTCACCATGCCAGTAAACACTTCTCCGCCTTTCTGGAACAGCCCGATAAACCACTCAGCACCGAGTGTGATGGTGTCGATCATTATTCTCTCCTGTAGGGATTTTAGTTACCTTGCCAAACGGTAGTTAATTTTAATCAGATCGAAAGATTTAAAAGTGTTATTTTGATCTCAAAATGAAAGGAAAATATTTTAATTTGAAAGTTATTGTGTGAGTGCTCGCAAATGTGCGGGTCAGAGATGAAAGGGGATGTAAATTCTGTGAAGGAGAGCGACTACCGCTTCCTTGTATGACGGAGGATGCTTTACCATACTTCCCCCAGGCTGAATTTGTTTAATGGATGTCTCATGTTCAAGCGTCGTTATGTAGCGTTACTCCCCCTTTTCGTACTGCTCGCTGCCTGTAGCAGCAAACCCAAACCTTCAGAGACTCAAACGACTACGGGTGCGCCATCCGGCGGCTTCCTGCTTGAGCCACAGCACAACGTCATGCAAACAAGCGGCGACTTCGCCAATAATCCGAATGCACAGCAGTTCATCGAGAAAATGGTGAACAAGCATGGTTTTGATCGTCAGCAATTGCAGGAAATCCTGTCGCAGGCTAAGCGCCTGGACTCAGTATTGCGTCTGATGGACCGCCAGGCACCCACAACGCAGCCGCCAGCCGGACCTAATGGCGCATGGCTGCGCTATCGCAAGCAGTTCATCACACCTGACAACGTGCAAAATGGCGTAGCCTTCTGGAATCAATATGAAGATGCTCTGAACCGTGCGTGGCAGGTATACGGAGTACCACCAGAAATTATCGTTGGCATTATCGGCGTTGAAACGCGCTGGGGCCGCGTGATGGGCAAAACGCGTATTCTGGATGCGCTGGCGACGCTGTCCTTCAACTATCCGCGCCGTGCGGAATACTTCTCTGGCGAGCTGGAAACCTTCCTGCTGATGGCGCGAGATGAAAGTGATGATCCACTCGATCTAAAAGGTTCCTTTGCGGGTGCGATGGGTTACGGTCAATTTATGCCATCCTCCTATAAACAATATGCCGTTGATTTCAATGGTGATGGGCACATTAACCTGTGGGACCCCGTCGATGCTATCGGCAGCGTGGCGAACTATTTCAAAGGGCACGGCTGGGTGAAAGGCGACACCGTGGCAGTACCTGCAAATGGTCAGGCACCGGGTCTTGCGAACGGCTTTAAAACCCAATACAGCATTGCTCAGCTTGCTGCTGCAGGCCTGACACCGCAGCAGTCGTTGGGGAATCATCAGCAGGCCAGCCTGCTGCGTCTGGATGTTGGCACCGGCTACCAGTACTGGTATGGACTGCCGAACTTCTACACCATCACCCGCTATAACCACAGCACACATTACGCGATGGCGGTGTGGCAGTTGGGGCAGGCTGTAGCGCTGGCTCGCGTGCAGTAATCGCGTGTTACCGGCCTACAGGAAGATTTCGCTTGTAGGCCGGATAAGACGCGCTGGCATCGCTATCCGGCAGGTCTGATTTATGCAACGGATCAATTTTTGGAATCCCCCTCGTAAAACGTTCTCCTTATCCCCATCTTGGTTGTGAAAGTGCTATCTTGTCCGGCATATTTTTTTAACTGACAGAGGCTGAAATGACCGACAGTGAACTGATGCAGTTAAGTGAGCAGGTGGGGCTGGCGTTAAAAGCACGCGGAGCAACGGTGACAACAGCGGAATCCTGCACCGGCGGTTGGGTGGCAAAAGCTATTACCGATATTGCCGGTAGCTCAGCCTGGTTTGAGCGCGGGTTTGTCACTTACAGCAACCAAGCCAAAGCGCAGATGATTGGCGTGCGCGAAGAAACGCTGGCGCAGCATGGGGCGGTGAGTGAACCGGTGGTCGTTGAAATGGCGATTGGCGCGCTAAAAGCCGCCCGTGCAGACTTCGCCGTCTCGATTAGCGGTATCGCAGGACCCGATGGCGGTAGTGAAGACAAGCCCGTGGGTACGGTATGGTTTGCCTTTGCCAGCGTCAGCGGTGAGGGGATTACCCGGCGAGAATGCTTCAGCGGCGACCGTGAGTCGGTACGTCGTCAGGCGACCGCGTATGCGTTACAAACCCTGTGGCAACAATTTCTACAAAATACTTGATACTGTATGAGCATACAGTATAATTGCCTCAACAGAACATTATCTTTCACGTTTCACGGTTTAATCCGAAAGTGGCATGACAGGAGTAATTAATGGCTATCGACGAAAACAAACAGAAAGCGTTGGCGGCAGCGCTGGGTCAGATCGAAAAGCAATTCGGTAAAGGCTCCATCATGCGCCTGGGTGAAGACCGTTCCATGGACGTGGAAACCATCTCCACCGGTTCGCTTTCTCTGGATATCGCATTGGGCGCGGGCGGTTTGCCGATGGGACGCATCGTCGAAATTTATGGGCCTGAATCCTCCGGTAAAACAACGCTGACGCTGCAAGTTATTGCGGCCGCACAGCGCGAAGGTAAAACCTGTGCATTCATCGATGCAGAACACGCGTTGGATCCTGTCTATGCGCGTAAGCTTGGCGTTGATATCGATAACCTGCTGTGTTCTCAGCCGGATACGGGTGAACAAGCTCTGGAAATCTGCGACGCGCTGGCGCGTTCTGGCGCAGTCGACGTTATCGTGGTTGACTCCGTTGCAGCACTGACGCCGAAGGCTGAAATCGAAGGCGAGATCGGTGACTCTCATATGGGCCTTGCGGCACGTATGATGAGCCAGGCAATGCGTAAGCTGGCGGGTAACCTGAAGCAGTCCAACACATTGCTGATTTTCATCAACCAGATCCGTATGAAAATTGGCGTTATGTTCGGTAACCCGGAAACGACTACCGGTGGTAACGCCCTGAAATTTTACGCCTCTGTCCGTCTGGATATCCGTCGTATTGGCGCGGTGAAAGAGGGCGATAACGTGGTCGGTAGCGAAACCCGCGTTAAGGTCGTGAAAAACAAAATTGCAGCACCGTTTAAACAGGCTGAATTCCAGATTCTTTACGGCGAAGGTATCAACTTCTACGGCGAACTGGTTGACCTGGGCGTGAAAGAGAAGCTGATTGAAAAAGCGGGCGCATGGTATAGCTACAACGGTGATAAAATTGGCCAGGGTAAAGCGAATGCGACCAACTGGCTGAAAGAAAACCCGGCTGCCGCAAAAGAAATTGAGAAAAAATTACGCGAGTTACTGCTCAATAACCAGGATTCAACGCCAGATTTCTCCGTTGATGACAGTGGTCAAGACGTAGCAGAAACCAACGAAGATTTCTGATAGTCTGACGTAATCGCATATAAAAGGGCTGCATATCATGCAGCCCTTTTCCATTTCTGAAGGCTCAATATGACAGATTCAACTTCCCGCCGCTCTGCTTACTCCCGATTACTTGACCGCGCAGTGCGAATACTTGCGATGCGCGACCACAGTGAGCAGGAACTGCGGCGTAAACTGGCTGCTCCGGTGATGGGGAAAAATGGACCAGAAGAAATTGATGCCACGCCGGAGGATTACGACAAGGTTGTCGCCTGGTGTATTGAAAGCCGTTATCTTGATGATGACCGATTTGTTCAGCAATTCATCACCAGCCGTAGCCGTAAAGGTTATGGGCCAGCGCGTGTGCGCCAGGAATTAGGTCAGAAAGGGATCGCCCGTGAGGCCATTGAGCGGGCAATGCGGGAATGTGAAATTGACTGGGCGCGACTTGCGCGTGAGCAGGCAAGCAGAAAATATGGCGAACCCTTACCTGTCGATTTTTCAGAAAAGGTTAAGGTTCAGCGTTTTTTGCTCTATCGCGGCTATCTGATGGAAGATATTCAGGCAATATGGCGAAATTTTGACGATTGAGCGCATACGGGATTTTACTTCCCAGTAAAGAAAACTTATCTTATTCCCACTTTTCGATTGCCAGAGGCGCAGTTTGCATGCCGATGCTGGTAATGACATTTCGTTAGCTTGATTTCTTCAGGATAATTATGAGCAAGAGCACCGCTGAGATCCGTCAGGCGTTTCTCGATTTTTTCCATAGTAAAGGACATCAGGTAGTTGCCAGCAGCTCCCTGGTACCGAACAATGACCCTACTTTGTTGTTTACCAACGCCGGGATGAACCAGTTCAAGGATGTTTTCCTTGGCCTCGACAAGCGTAATTATTCCCGCGCAACTACCTCGCAGCGTTGTGTACGTGCGGGCGGTAAGCACAATGACCTGGAAAACGTCGGCTACACTGCACGTCACCACACTTTCTTCGAAATGCTGGGCAACTTCAGCTTCGGCGATTACTTCAAACACGACGCTATTCAATATGCATGGGAACTGCTGACCGGCGAAAATTGGTTTGCCCTGCCAAAAGAGCGTCTGTGGGTCACCGTCTATGAAACTGACGATGAAGCCTATGAAATCTGGGAAAAAGAAGTCGGAATTCCGCGCGAACGTATCATTCGTATTGGTGATAACAAAGGCGCGGCTTATGCATCCGACAACTTCTGGCAGATGGGTGATACCGGTCCTTGTGGTCCGTGCACCGAGATTTTCTACGACCACGGTGACCACATTTGGGGTGGTCCTCCGGGAAGTGCAGAAGAAGATGGCGATCGCTACATTGAGATCTGGAACATCGTCTTCATGCAGTTCAACCGTCAAGCCGACGGCACCATGGAACCGCTGCCGAAGCCGTCCGTGGACACCGGTATGGGTCTGGAGCGTATTGCGGCCGTGCTGCAACACGTTAACTCCAACTACGAAATTGACCTGTTCCGCTCACTGATCGAAGCCGTGGCGAAAGTGACCGGTGCGACCGATCTGAGCAATAAATCACTGCGCGTTATCGCCGACCATATTCGTTCCTGCGCATTCCTGATTGCCGATGGCGTTGTCCCGTCGAATGAAAACCGTGGCTATGTGCTGCGCCGTATCATTCGTCGCGCGGTACGTCATGGCAACATGCTGGGCGCGAAAGATACCTTCTTCTACAAGCTGGTTGGTCCGCTGGTGGACGTCATGGGCTCAGCAGGTGAAGAACTGAAGCGTCAGCAGGCTATGGTTGAGCAGGTTCTGAAAACCGAAGAAGAGCAGTTTGCGCGTACGCTGGAACGTGGTCTGGCACTGCTGGATGAAGAACTGGCGAAACTGTCTGGCGATACGCTGGACGGCGAAACAGCATTCCGCCTGTATGACACTTACGGTTTCCCGGTTGACCTGACGGCAGACGTTTGCCGCGAGCGCAACATTAAGGTTGATGAAGCTGGCTTTGAGGCCGCAATGGAAGAACAGCGCCGTCGTGCGCGTGAAGCCAGCGGTTTTGGCGCAGACTACAATGCGATGATTCGTGTTGATGGTGCCTCTGAATTTAAAGGCTATGAGAACCTGGAACTGAACGGCAAAGTGACCGCGCTGTTTGTTGATGGTAAAGCGGTAGATGCCATTAACGCCGGTCAGGACGCTGTCGTTGTTCTGGACCAGACGCCGTTCTATGCAGAATCCGGTGGCCAGGTTGGCGATAAAGGTGAACTGAAAGGCGCCGGTTTTGCCTTTGCCGTGAACGACACGCAAAAATATGGCCAGGCAATTGGTCATATTGGCAAGCTGTCTGCGGGTTCTCTGAAAGTGGGCGATGCGGTGCAGGCTGATGTGGATGAAGCGCGTCGTGCGCGGATCCGTCTCAATCACTCCGCAACGCACCTGATGCACGCGGCGTTGCGTCAGGTTCTGGGCACGCATGTGGCGCAGAAAGGTTCACTGGTAAACGATAAAGTGCTGCGTTTCGACTTCTCGCATACCGAAGCGATGAAGCCTGCTGAAATTCGTGCTGTTGAAGATCTGGTGAATGCGCAAATTCGTCGCAACCTACCGATTGAAACGAACATCATGGATCTCGAGGCAGCGAAAGCCAAAGGTGCAATGGCGCTGTTTGGTGAGAAATACGATGACCACGTGCGTGTTCTGAGCATGGGTGATTTCTCTACCGAACTGTGTGGTGGTACTCATGCCAGCCGTACGGGCGATATCGGTCTGTTCCGTATTATCTCCGAATCTGGTACCGCTGCGGGCGTTCGTCGTATCGAAGCCGTGACCGGTGAAGGTGCTCTGAATACCGTGCATGCTGAGAGCGATCGCTTAAGCGATATTGCGCAGCTGCTGAAAGGCGATAGCCAGAATATCGGTGATAAAGTTCGTTCCGTACTGGAACGTACGCGTCAGCTCGAAAAAGAATTGCAGCAATTGAAGGAACAGGCCGCAGCGCAGGAAAGTGCGAACCTTTCCAGCAAAGCAGTTGATATCAACGGCGTGAAGCTGTTGGTCAGCGAGCTTGCGGACGTTGAACCGAAAATGCTGCGTACCATGGTTGATGATCTGAAAAATCAGCTGGGTTCTACTGTTGTCGTACTGGCAACAGTTGCTGAAGGTAAGGTTTCTCTGATTGCGGGCGTGTCTAAGGATGTGACAGACCGCGTGAAAGCAGGGGAACTGATTGGGATGGTCGCTCAGCAGGTAGGCGGCAAGGGTGGTGGTCGTCCGGACATGGCGCAAGCCGGTGGTACGGATGCTGCGGCTCTGCCGGCAGCGTTAGCCAGTGTGAAAGGCTGGGTTAGCGCAAAACTGTAAAAATTATAAGCGTAAGTCGACGCTGCGGACTTCAATCCGCAGCGTTTGCCTCAACGCTATCGACAACGATAAAGTCAGGTTGAAGTTGTGTATATCGGCTAAACTTAGGTTTAACAGAATGTGATGCCGTGACTGCTTACACTTAGGTGTTTGTCATCGCTTACTTTTTGGCGTTATATGATGGATAATGCCGGGATACAGAGAGACCCGACTCTTTTAATCTTTCAAGGAGCAAAGAATGCTGATTCTGACTCGTCGAGTTGGTGAGACCCTCATGATAGGCGATGAGGTCACCGTGACAGTTTTAGGGGTGAAGGGCAACCAGGTGCGCATTGGCGTCAACGCCCCGAAAGAAGTTTCTGTCCATCGTGAAGAGATCTACCAGCGTATCCAGGCTGAAAAATCCCAGCAGTCCAGTTACTAAGGTTTTCGCGTCTCACCTGTCTGGTGAGGCGCAACCTGATCGAGCATTCTCTTTTCTTACTTTTTACCTCCTCATTGCGCTCTTATCTCTTTCTATACCGATCTGACTTCTCTCTGATTATTGTCATTCCACGTCGTTTTCTCTGCAGTGATGCTGTTATTGTCTTCCCCGATGATTTTTCTGTTCGTACATCGTCTGCGTATAACGCCGATTTATCTGTTGATAAAACACTCTTTTTGCCGTTTTTGCAGACTAATTGCGCGTGAAATGTGCAAACGATAAAAGCTCTGGAAAAATTGTTTGACTTATAAGTCCCAGAAAGTAATATGTGCGCCACGCAGCGACGATGAGCAGAAACAAGTTCTTCGAAGCACTCGTAAGAGGCGTGTTGGTGAGGTGGCCGAGAGGCTGAAGGCGCTCCCCTGCTAAGGGAGTATGCGGTCAAAAGCTGCATCCGGGGTTCGAATCCCCGCCTCACCGCCATTTGCATCCGTAGCTCAGCTGGATAGAGTACTCGGCTACGAACCGAGCGGTCGGAGGTTCGAATCCTCCCGGATGCACCAT